>JANOJH010000428.1:0-1153 GCA_031408135.1 Bdellovibrio sp.
GAAGCAGCAGCACACCATACGAAGCTGCCGAAAAGAGATAAGGTACCAACACGGCAACGGTAGTGAGCAATACCATAAAGGTGAAGGTATCCGTCAAGCCTTTTGTGAAGTTCATCATCATCAGTGCAGAGATGAGAGCACTGGAAATAACTATACCGATTGCTGGTGTGCCCTTGCTATTTTCTTTTTTAAATATTTCCGGAAACAATTTATCACGTGAGGCAGCCAGTGGCATTTGGCCTTGCAATAATATCCATCCATTAAGTGCTCCAAAGGTTGATACAATTGCGCCTGCCGCCACCCAGTAGCGCGCACTATCTCCCCAGATCAATGCAGCTGCATCGGCAAATGGAGCGTTTGAGCTTTTCAATTCTATAGCGGGGATCATTCCCATCACTGCAACGGAGCCGATTACATAAACCAAAATAGTGACAATAGTACCCATCATCGTTGCCCGCGGAATGGTCTTCTCTGGCTCGTGAATATTTCCGGAAGGAATGGTGGCGCTCTCCAATCCTAAAAAAGCAAACAAGGTTAGTGTTGCCGTAGCTGTAATGGCTGAAAAGTTTGATTCGGTGCTAATGTTAAAAGGAATAAAATTTTTGAAGTCGATGTAAAAAAGACCAACAAAGGATACTAATAACAAGGGCGCCAACTTCAAAACTGTGGTAATCATTTGAACACGGCCCGCCTCTTTAACTCCTCTTGTATTCACCCAGGTAAGTAACCAGACCGCAGCCAGGCCTGTGCCCACTGCCAGCAAAGAATTTGTGGCAAGTATGGGAAAGAAAACCGTTAAGTAACTGACAAAGGTTACGGCAATTGCTGCATTGGTACACCAGATTGAAATCCAATATCCCCACGCTACTAGAAAACCAGCAAAATCTCCAAGACCAGCGCGTGTATATGCATATGGCCCGCCTAGTGCATTGGGAATTTTTTTACTGAGATTGCTGAACAAAAGAGCTAATGCAATGGCACCAGCAGAAGAGCCTATCCACCCCAACAAACTAATACCACCAAAAACAGCAAGAGAAGCCGGGAGCAAAAATACTCCAGAGCCTATCATGTTGCCGACTACAAGCGAGGTGGTTGTCCATAAACCAATTTTAGCGGGAGGTTTTGTTTGAGTCATTGGGTGTACATAACATTT
>JANOJH010000472.1:0-1829 GCA_031408135.1 Bdellovibrio sp.
ATACCCAATTTGTAATCTGGTCGTTCAACTGAATCTTACAGGAGCGATTTTACTTTAATGAATTGTAATCGCTAAATAATATTCGCAATTCGCCTTTTGCCAGAATATTTTTTAAAAGCTTCAATTCATCAGGCTTTCCTCGGATTCTTACAAAACATTTTAAGATTTTAAGCCAGACTATTGGTCAGGCTAACCCTGCAATTACATGCGTTCAAAGTGGCGAGCTGTTAACCTTAACAGGCGATGAACATTGAAAGTTACAAACAGCAGCGCGAACAATTTGAAAAGCAAATGAAGCAGTACCGTGTGCAATGTATAGGTTGCAAACAACCTGAGTTCGGTTGCTACTGTGCACACATTCAGAAATTTGATCCGAAAATAAAATTTGTGGTTCTGATTCATCCGATTGAATTTAAACGCCGGATTGCAACCGGCCGCATGTCGCATCAGTGTCTGGAAAATTCAGAACTGATTGTGGGGCAGAATTATTCGGCTAACACTGCAGTAAACCAATTGCTCAAAGATCCGCGCTATCAGCCGATGGTGCTTTATCCTGGCGTCAAATCATTGAATTTGACTTACGCAAGTTCCGAAAAAAAAGCTGGGTTTTTTGATTCGGAAAAAATACCGCTGGTGTTTGTGATCGATGGCACCTGGGCCACGGCGCGAAGGATGATGCGCCAAAGTGAAAATATATGTGGGCTTCCACGTTTTGCATTTACGCCACCGGGCCCTTCGCAGTTTAAGGTGCGTAAACAGCCTAAAGCCGATTGTTATTCTACGATCGAAGCTATTCATCACTGTATCGAGTTAATTGGCGCGCAGGTGCAATTTGATTTTACCGGCCGGCCTCACGATAATCTGCTTGCGGTGTTCAATAAGATGGTTGAGCGGCAACTGATTTTTATTCAGAAGGCATTTGATAATCCGAAGTCTACTTCCTATCGTCGTGTTAAACACAGAATTGCAGGTTAATATAATGCCGACAGACACTTTTTATTCGCATAAAAATTTTATTACCGAACTCGGAAATATTTTGGCTGATCGTTTTTACGAAAAAGTTCCTGAAGACTGGTACCTTATCCTGACCGATATCAAAGGATCAACCAAAGCTATCGAGCGAGGGCTTTACAAACAGGTTAATATGGTGGGCGTGGCTTCGATCGTGGCCGTTAAAAATGCCTGCGGCACTTTTGATATTCCATATATTTTCGGTGGCGACGGTGCCACCTTGTTTGTACCGCCGCATCTGGTAGAGGCCTGTAAGCGCGCACTTTCATCTACCAAAAAACTGGCGGTAGCCGAATTTGAGCTCGAGTTGCGGGCGGCGTTTATTCCTGCGCGCGATATTTTTGCACTTGGTGGGGTGCTGGAAGTGGCCAAGTACAAGTTATCTGAAAAAGGAAAAATCGCCATGCTTCGCGGAAGCGGAATTAAAACGGCAGAAGATCTTACAAAAAAAACCGATTCCTACGAGTTAAAATCAGTTGAATCCATGCCCGATTGCCACACCGGCTTAGAATGCCGCTGGGAACCCATTCAGTCGGGTTACGGTGAAATCATAACCTTAATTATTAAAACGCAGCAGTCGGATGATTTTCAGGAATACGATGAAATTCTTAAAAAAATAACGGCGTTAAGCCCGCAGTTGTGCCTTGTTACTCCGGAAACGCTGGTGGCTAAATTTCCACCTACGTATCTGATTGAAGAACTGCGCCTGAAATTCAGCGGCTGGAAATTCTATGTTGTTCTTGGGCTTGCACTGCTGAAAATGTATTTGCTTTCAATCGTGATTGCCAAAACGCGAAACACGCCGGGCTCGCTGGCGG
>JANOJH010000497.1:0-6242 GCA_031408135.1 Bdellovibrio sp.
ATACCATTTATGGTATTATGTACAAATTAATTCTCAATAAAAATAAAAAAGGCTTTGGCTTGGTAGAAGTCTTAATAGTTGTGGGTCTTATGGCTGTAGTTTCAATTGGTATTGTTACAATGCTTTCAAATGCCAATAAAGCTCAAAGGGGCATACAGGCCAAAGACCTCCAGCGCGAAGCTATGGCGGAAATCGGTTCCCACTTAATTGACAGGACCGCCTGCTTTAACTCGTTCGGCGGCTTGGGCAGCAACCCAGCAGCCCCGTTTACCAAAACCATTATTAAAGATGCAACTGGCGCTACGAAATATCAGACTACGACCAACCACAATTCAAATTTGCTTCAATATAAAGAGTTCAAAATACAAGACTGGGTGGCCGATGTGGGCTTTCCCAATCAAGGTCGCGCCAATTTAAATGTTACATTAACTAAACTCGGCGATGTGCTTGGCGTAAAAGACATCAGTCAAAAACTTGGCCTACGAATTAAGTTAGACGCTTCAAATAATATTTTAGAGTGCTACTCGATTGGCAGCAGCACGGATAGTCTTTGGAAGCCCACGCCTACCGATATCAGTAATATATACTATGATGTGGGCAACGTGGGGATCGGGACGAATGCACCAACTGCTAAACTTGATGTGGCAGGTGATATAAAAGTCGGTGGAACGAGTGTGGCTTGTACAACGGCTATTGAAGGGTCGCTAAAGTACAACTCAGTTTCAAAAATCATGGAGTTCTGTAATGGGACAGTATGGGGAGCGATGGGGGGCTTATCCGGAGCGACTGTGACTAGTTTTGTATTTTCTAAACCAGCTTCGAATGGGATGACCACCGGATATCATGACCTTTGTACTGTTGTCGGTATTTATCAACACGGAAATAACGGTGTACTCACTATGGTACCAGGGCCGCTAAATGCTTCGGGAAAAAGAAATTATACGGTGTCGGCAATTTGCGCCGGAAGTTGTGCCACAGGAGCACTTAATATATATGTCGACTGTCTTGATTATTAGAGCTCTCGGAACGGAGTGATTATTTAAAAAAGCACTGCCAAAAGGGACAAATAAGTTCGCGCGTATGACTCCATAACGTAATCCGTAAAAGTTCCATCAAAGGCCACAACTTCCGCAGTGTCCTGAGTAATACTTATTACAGAGTCCCTGAATTTTAACCAGGCATATTTTACTGCCTGAATCGTTTTATCGTAGCAGTTTTCATTTGTTCAAGGGATTCCAAACAGGTTGTTCCGTCATCATTAAGCTAATTAAAATATTCATCGCGCAAATTACAAAAACTACCACCAAAGTACATACTTTATCTAAATTCCGGATTTCGAAGAAATTCTTTAGTTTAGGATATCATCAAATTCTTACACAGCATTAAGCCGGCAGTTGGCTTGCTTAAAGGCGTTTTGTGCTAAAAGAAAAAGTAACTTGCTTAAAAACACAATCTACGCTAAAGTGGAGACGCAATGTTAGTATTTGAGATTGTCATCTATCAGTCATCAAATGGAAAAGAACCATTTAATGACTGATTGGATTCTTTAGATCGCGTGAGGGGGAGAGCTACAGCGCGAATTGATCGGCTCGAAGGCGGCCAATTCGGAAATGCAATGGCTTTAAAAGATGGTCTTTTTGAACTGAAAATAAAGTCTCCGGCATTTAGAGTTTATTACGCAATGGTCGGAAAACAGATTGTTCTGCTGATTTCTGGTGGAAATAAAACACTTCAGTCCGACGACATCAAAAAAGCAAAGCGTTATTTAGAAGACTACAGGAGTCACAGTGAAAACAAAAAAAGCTAGTTATAAAAAATTAAAAACCTGGAAAACCCTTAAGCGTGAAAGATTTAAGAAAAGTCCTGACGAAGCCATTGATTACCTAAAAGCTTCCCTGGAGGATAATTCAGACATGCCAGAAGTCGTCATTGAGGCAATTAGAGCCGTTTCTGAATCCTTGGGCTTATCAATTGAACAAATCGCAAAAAAAGCTAATAAAACTCCATCTACGATTCACAAAGCCCTAAGCAAAACAGGCAATCCAACACTTGAAACTTTGAGTGCTGTGCTGAGGACTTTAGGTCTTAAATTAAGCGTAGAAAAAGCATCTTGAATTAGATGCTTAAGCCACATCCCTGGGTTTTTTCCAAGTGCTCAATTGAGTGATGTGCATAAATAAGGGCATTTTCTATTCTCCGCCAACTAGAGCCCGTTCGAAAGTCAAAATCTAAAAGTGGCTCTGCGATTCAAAAAATTTTCCCATCGTAATCAATGAAAGCTTTTGAATAAGTGTTTTTGTATCCATAAAGTAGTTGGGATAGCTTAATTCGAGTTTTTTAATGTCTCCGGTATTCACAAGAACAACATTCATCTGCTTGTCTTCAAAATGTTTTCTTTCCAAATCCAGGTATACTTGAGCCGCAACATCAAATTGACTGGCTCCATAAGTTTCTAATGAAATCGTATTTTCCCGAGAGTTTAATAAAATTATACTGTAGTGCCCTTTCCGTCCCTTGGCGGTATTTTTTGAGATCGTCTTATAAACTGCCGTATACACACTAAGATTTTCTATCACATGTAATTCTTGAATAGCTTTTTGCGCCTGTGTAACGAGATCACTTTTTGAAAATTTAATGTGTTCCTTTAAAGGCGTTCTGTTTTCTTTTATTGCGAATACTGAACTTAACATGGAGAAAAAATCCAGCCATTTGCGACTTCCCTGACCAGATTTAAAAGAACTGTTTTGTAACGTGCCAAACACCTCTACTCCTGTAGCCCAGATATGCTGTAATTGAGACCTCAATTGTATTTCTAAAAATAAGTTGGGGGTTCTTGCCAATTTGTATACAAGATGGATACTTCTATATCCATCTTTCTTCGGGGTTTTGATGTAGTCGTCCAATGAAAATAATGAGTGCTTAGACTTCGATTTTTTATATAAATCTAGTAATTCATAAACCTCTTCGGTGGTGTTTAAGATCGCTCTTAGTCCTCCGATATCTTGCATAGTTGATAGCCGCATTGTTTTGTGATTTGAAAGTTTAAGCAGAATAGACGGTGTTCTTTTTAATCTTTGTGCAACAACCGCATTACCATGGATCTTTTGAATTCTTTCCCTTAATACCTTCGCAAAGGTATCAAGCGGCATCGCGTGGTAGGCACGCCAGCTCGAGAGAGTTTCTAAAGCGTTAGCGATTTCCGCATCAGAGCCCGCTCTATTTTTTAACAACTCTCCCGCCCGATCAATTTTTGTTTTGCTATACTCGAGCACAGCAGACTTCATAAAATCCCTAATTTTATTAGTTTAAACTTATAAGATACTGATATTACTATAATATGAATTTTCTATAAAACAAGGAGATTTTTAAGAAAATCATTATTTTTTGAGAATTTAAGCCCGTAAGGCATTGATTTTATTAAGTAATATATTTAAATATACTGATTTGGTTAGGTATTAGGCTAGACTCGTGCCTGACATTTTGAGTAAGCTAGTTCTCATTGCTTTGTTTCAGCGATCGGGGCTTTTTTATCAGTGGTTTGTGTTTGACTATCTGCTGTTACTTTAGCAACACCAAATTTGTTTTTTAATGTCTTAGTTGAGTAATCTGAAAGCACATCGCTACACCACAAATACCGCAGCCATCGCGTTTTACCGGAAAGCAGATTTTACAGAAGAAGGACTCATTAAAAAATATCGTAAGTTGGACGGCGTTTACTTTGACTGTCTGAATATGGCAAAATTTCTCTAAATTCAGTTGTTTCAAAACGAGAAGTTGGCAAATCCAGGTTAAGTTTACCAGACTTAAAGCCGACACAGTAATTATGTCTGAGAAAAAAACTGAAGATCAGGAGCCCGGCCAACAAGGCCTTTCTCTGGAGATTCGCGAGAATTTGAAAATTTTATTTTTGCCGTTTTTCGTTATGCTATTGGCACTGGGTCTGTTCAGAATTTTTTCAGCACCAGAACCGCCAAATGATCGTGCGCCGTCTTCTATCGGAGAGATGGAACCGATTACGGTTCCTACGGCACTGAAAACCATACTGAAAATTTCGGACGCTGACTATGATAAGCTGACGACTGCCCGGATCAAAAGAACGCTTGAAAGTGGTGTTGTGCCGCAGATGTTAGAAAAAAGCTCGCGCGCGATTATCGAAAAAATTAAAAACGGCGAAATGAGATTTTATTCTTTCAAAGTGTTGGATTCAATTGATGATGCCGGCGATGAAGTTGAAATTTTAATTGATGGCGAGGCCTATTCAACTTTTGTATTAAGCCAATCAGAAGTCAGGCTTTCAATTCCGATTGAGTTCGGAAAATCAAAATTAATTTCTATTAAAGCCGTTCGGGATGCTGGTGATGGCATTACATTCGGCGCAAAACTGATTAACGCCGAATTTCTACTCGACAACATTCTAGTTGGCGAAAGTAATTCCGTTTACCTGGGCTTCACTAAATAGAGTTATTTCCAGATACCGTTGATAACTGCAGCCTTTGCGTCTTCTCGACCCAGATTTCCAATTGCTAATTCGTCTTCGATCATTTTTAAAAGCGAATAGTGATTTAATTTTTGGTTGTTCTGTGCGCCAGGAATAACGTTGGCACCCAATAAAACCGTGTAAATTTCGTCGCCCTCTGAATAGCCGCTTTCATCAAACGTAATAATAAATAACGTATCGCCCATCGCGGCCGGGTTAGAGAAAATCGAACCGAACTGTGAGGCCATCCATTTACCGGCGTAATCAAATCCGGTGTCATGGCCGCTGTTTTTCATATTTGGAATGAACATGGTAAACGCCGGCAGTGTGCCGTTGGCGTAATCCTGGAAAAACCGCGCAGAAGACTCAATTTTCGCGCATCGTGCAGGGTTTTTTGATACGTTTGTAAAACTGATAAATGGACTGTGTTTTCGTACATATTTGCCTGACTTGCTGCCCGTGAAGCAGTTACCGGGGTAATCTTCGGCATAGGTCCGCCAGTCAAGGCTGGCTTTCTCAAGTAAGTCGCCAACATGGGTTTGATCAAGGTCAACATTGCTATTTGTATTTACCCCCAGCTTTGAGCCCGCAACCATGGCAATGTAATTCGGCTGCGACGGACGACCCTCGGCATACATAAGATTAAATGAAACACCGGCGCGAGCGACTTTTGCAAAATCAGGCTGCGCTATTACCGGCTGCTGCGATTCATTTTCGAAGATCAACCAAACAACTTTTTTAAAGTGGGTTCCCTGTTCGGCCGCTATTGAAAATTGGGAAAAAATAAAAGCGAACAAGAACTTGATTAAACGCGAATTTTTCATACTTTCCTCCGTGAAAATATGACCAAAGTCTACCAATTCATAAGCCAAAGTCTTGCTAAAAAGAGCCACATTCGATTTGGCTCTGCAAATCTAGACTTTAGCGTTGAAAATTTGTTTACATGGTGAGCTAGAGATGAGACATATTCGGCCATGAATGACGAGCGTTTTATTGCAATCGAAATGAAAATATCACATCAGGATCGCTTGCTCGAAGAGCTGCATGAAGTAATCTACAAACAGCAAGAAACTATCGATAAGCTTGAGAATAAACTCAAACAAATAGAAGACATGGCCAACGCGGACAATGAAATCAGGCCCGCCAACGAAAAGCCTCCGCACTATTAAAAAAAAAGCGAAGGATTTTCATCCTTCGCTTTTTTATACTTACTTAATTTAATCAGAGTATTAAATCATCTAGATTCTAATAAATTAGAATTTAGCAGCCATCTTTACATACATTGTAGATGGATCTTTTGCTCCTGCAGTAGCCGTTTTGTAATCGCCTTGTAAAGTTTCCATTTCATAGAAAGCACCAAGATTAATTTTGTTATCAGCTAAGTTCCAAGTTGGTCCGATCATCATCTTAGATTGAGTATCTTCACCGGTATCAGCGTATGAATCATATCCAGCCCAGTAGTGAACATAAAGGTTTGTAGCAGATCCCGCGATCTTTTTGAACAGACCATTTAAACCCATAACCATGTTGTAAAATCCACAGCTGTTATGTCCGCAGGCGTAAACTACAAAACAGAAATGGTTGATGCTGGTTATAACTACCATTCAACTACTTATACTGTTGAAGCTGGTAATGCTCCTAAGAAAAACATGGTTATGGGTTTAAATGGTCTGTTCAAAAAGATCGCGGGATCTGCTACAAACCTTTATGTTCACTACTGGGCTGGATATGATTCATACGCTGATACCGGTGAAGATACTCAATC
>JANOJH010000504.1:0-8454 GCA_031408135.1 Bdellovibrio sp.
GAAAAAAGGCTTACTAAACCTCTATTGAGCAATATTGTCACAGCAATGATCAATCTATTTACGGTCTTTGCGGTATAGCGAGGCTTTAAGCTTTGCATGAAATTATATCTTGCAAGGCCTAAGCCAAACTTGGCAGTCAGAATGTAAATTTGATCTATACTTTAAGTGGTTCTGTTTCAAAAGACTAACATCTCAAATTAAGAAAAGCCGGCTTTTGTCAGTGGCTATCAAAGTGAGCATAAGTAGTAGACTTAGTATCCGCTAAATTACATTTGGTGCCTCTACTTTGCGGCATTAATTTTGCTAAAAAGCTAATATAATATATGAATACAAATAATTTTACGTATCAAATTAAGACAGCAATATTATTTGGGCTTATTTTACTTTTCACTTTTACCGACTTCGCAAATGCTGTAACTACGCAACAGACTTGCCGCTCATTGCTCTTGCAATTGGAAATTGGGGCCTACAAAACCGCTCAAGGAAATTTCACAAGAGTAACCCCAGAACAAGAGCACGAGCTTGCAGAGTATTACTATACAACATTGCGTTCTAGCGAAAAAAAACCTTTTGCATCACAACAGGTAGCCCGTGTTACTCGGCAGGATCTCAGTATAGATTTTGATGGCCAATCTAATGTAACTTTAGGTTTATTCAGAAAAAAAACTGAACAACATTTAAAAGATCTCTACTATTTTACCAGTGGGGCCGGCCTTTGGAGCCGGGGCGGGGGGCAGGTTAAAGCACTTATTCCCTACAATATCGGAAATTTTCTGAGCCCAGTTCAAAAAAAGAGTCTTACTGCAGGAATTGAGGTAGCTAAGGCTGATTCTCCTCAAAAAGTTCTGGAACTTACAAAAGCTGAAAGAAACTATAGTAAAACTGCCGAAGAGCAGGCGGCTGAATTGGTTCTTGTAGCCAAGGCAAATGTTGAAAAGATTGTAAATATCGCCCGAAAAAAACCTAGAGCCATAACTACGCTGGATATGAAATTTGTTAATGTGGCCATCTTAAGCCATCGGGCTCAAACTTTCATACCATTCGATATCTGGACAAGCCAACAAACCCATAAGCCTATTTTTGATTATATTCAGAATTTTAGAAATACTTATTATCAAAAAATTTTTCATAATGATTCAAGGGTTAATGCCAAGATTCACCTATATTTGGCGGACTACTTTAAAAAAGGCAAAGCTCTTGGTGAAACTCATATTTTTGGCTACCAGATTGGATTTAATGGTATTGACCCGATGACCGGCCTGCCCGTTATAAGTACCACAGCTATTGGTGAAGGGGCCGGCATGGCTAAAAGTTATTTAGATAAAAGCGGCAGAACGGCTGAACTGAAAAATATGGGAAAAAAATATTTGTTATTTGATAATATTGAAGTAATTTCTGAAATTGATCTGGTTTTAGGCGCGCATCTGAAAAGCCAAAAGGCAGTCAGTGTTCTGCTTGTTCCACAGAAAAATGGTTACGCGGGTGGAAATCCATTTGTCTTCAATAAGCCTTGGGGTAAGAATTTAGAACTATATGAAATGTCTGCGCTGCCAGAAGAGTTTGCAAATGGAAATACATATTTTAACTCGAATACAATGATTTATTCGCTAGAGCAAAAACCTGTTCGAATTTTGGGTTTTGAATTGAAATCAGAAAATGGCGTGAAATTCATGAGAGTAAAAAGCAACGCTGCTGATATTACCCAGGTTCAGCCCACGGCTGGCATTGGTGGGCGTATTGGAACAGATTATGTTAATTTTAAGTCCATTACGGAATTTTTTGAAAATGGTAATCAATTGATCCAAACCTATCAAAATATATGGAGTGACTTAATCATGAGTTCGGAGTCATACCTAATGAATGATTAATTAATCGCGGAATAAATATCCAAACTACATCAGTTTGTTCGCTTGCCCGAATCTACATAGTTTTAGGCATCTGGCTTCGGTACGTAGCAAGTGACCACAAGTATTCAAATTGGGTTTTAAACTGCTCTACGGTTTTTGCATCGCGAACGATATAAAAATTTTCAAAGTTCGACATCATGCCACTGGCCGTAAAATTGCCGGCGCCAACAACGACCAAATCATCAAATACGATAAAATTACTATGCATCTTCTGGGCGGCACCAAAAAAAGTTTGCATGAACTTAACTTTAAGTAACTGATCCTTAAACTTCACCTGCAGCGAACTCGCGCCTCTAGAAGTACTTGTTTTTACAAGAGATTATCTTTTTCGTTGCAGACTTCTGAATTTTTTGAAAAAAAATTCAGAAGTACCATCCGAAAACGAAAATTTCGTTTAGAAATTAAACTCTTAGAGGATGGAGTGTAGCGACCAGGTGAGTTGAATTAGCGTGACGGCACCGGTTTTGGCATTGTTTTTTCGCAGCCCGATTTTTTTCTGGTAATATTTCGAAATCACCGAGTGAGTGGTAGCCCGTATCACGCAGCACCTGATCCTGAAAGGGTAGCCAGTTGTTTTGGATAATTTTGTAAAGAACTGTTTCTTCGGGCTTGTGGCCAGTTTAAATCGTCTAAGCTTTGAACACCTTCATAATGGATTTAATGAAAATGCAATGAATTGTAGCCCATTTTGCTTCCTCAAACAAATAAGCTCGCTTTTTGCAAAATCAGTATTGTCTTAATATAAAAACGTTTTAAACGATAGAGGAGCTCTTTTATGAAACTTACGACTGCAATTTTAAGTACTTTGTTAATTACTTTTACAGCATTGAGTTCGTTTGCGGGGAGTTTTGACTGCGACAAAGCGGCAGCTGATAAAGCGCTTTTGGAAATCTCTTCAATAAATATTTTTAAAGGCGATCTTGAGTTATACAAAATAACTCAATTAAATGTTATCAAAGCCTACATGGTGTATCTTGAATCTAGTTTGGCCAAAACGACTGAAGAAAAAAACAGTTTGCTGCAATTAGCAGTAAGTATTTGCGGTTCAGAAGCGCCATAGTCTAGGAAATGTAAACTTAGTCTCCGGTATAAAATATATACTCTGTGTTCAGGACAAACAGGATTTACTGGCTATTGGGCCTGACTGCGCAATATGCTCAGCCTCGCAGTATGGGATCGAGCATTATCAGCGCCCAGTCAGCTTTTGCGGGGAAATTTTAATCTCCAAAAAATTCTTGAACGAAAAAATCGTTCTTATCTGTCTGCGGCGGCCCGCGTGCTTGCATCAGTCTTGGCGCAGCACTATCAAGCGGGCTTAGCCAAGCTCAAAGCGAAACTATTCGATTGGGACGCCAACATTTAGTGGCACAATGTGAAACACTTAGACACTCTTTAACCTCGAACGCGCATTAACTGCTTTTAAACTTGGATTTATTTTTGCTTTAAAAAATAAAATAAAAGGAGTATTTATGAAAACCTACTTATCCTACTTAGCAATAGGAAGCTTATTTTTTACAACAGTAACCGTTAATGCGGCCACCGCACCCATATATGATACTTTACGCAAAATAGATGTAGCCATAGGGGCTATGGTGTCTGGCGAAGGAAGTGCTCCACTTAACATGGATTTAAAGTCAGCTACGGTTCACAAAGTTGTATTAAACTCTGCAGAAACCTTAGCCGAAGTGACGATTAATAATACTTCTTGTACCGTTACAATATCAAAAATGGCCCGCCCACCCGGATTGGCAGCTGCGCAGCAGTATATGGGCGCCGTTAACGGTGGATCTTGTGGTGTTATTCGTGAAGATCTTAAGACAATGGCTTATTTAAAAATAAAAAATATTTTACTTATAAGCGCCGAAAAATATCCTAAATTGGGTTTAAATTTTGAAGTCACAAAAAAGGGTACGTTAAAAATTGGTAATATCAGCGCAAATGACCCTGCAAGATTTAAATGAGTGAGTGTTAAAAATTAAGCATAAGGAGCTTTTATGAAAATGAATCTATTTATCGCCGTGCTGTCTCTATTAGTAACAACAAATTCTTTTGCTGACGAATCAAATGCCAAGCTAAACTGTAGAGCAGAAACCATTCTAAGCGAATTAGCGGGAATTGAAGTTGGACATGAAATTTCATTTAGCAAAGATCGTAGCGCCGTGGCCGCCGGACAAGTTCAATTAAATTGTGAAAAGATGCCAATAATAACAAGTCATTCTTTGGTTCTTGCTTGTGGCGGAAATGATCCAGACTTTTATTTATTCAGTCAAGATGGCAAGACAGTAGAACTAGAAGACATTGCCGTATACACTTGTAAGTAAACTTTTAACTTGAGTCAATTTTTGCAGTATACTTCACTGCAAAAATGGCTAATTAGGTAAGTATCCTATCGCCTGTTTGCTCTCGTAAGAGCGTCCAGCCCCGAAGTTTTTGTTGGTCTCGGTCGCGAAAGTCTCACTCAGTTCGTCTGCTGGGGAGTTATATCCGACAACTTCGGTAAAGTTAATATTGCCTTTTTTAACCATGATTTTTTCGAAAGAATACCACCGGTAGGTCTGTAAACTGACTGAGCTTAGGCTCAATTCATCCTTGGATTCGTTAACAAAATTAACGTGTAGGATTTCGGTCAAATGTCCGATTGCAGGCAACTTTCCTTTCGTAATGCCTGGAGGGTCTTTGATAAAGCGTAAAGTAGCGCCGGATTCAGTCTCAGTCAGGTTGTACCGCAAAATGTTCGCTTCTTTTGACGGCAGACTTACTTTGCCGATTTCAAATAGAAATTGTTTGCCGTCACTAATTCTTTTACCTGAAAAGCGGAGAGTGACAGTTGAAAATTCGTTATCGATTTTGACCTGTTCAAAGTTCAATTTAATTTCGCATTTTTCTTTGAATTTTTTGTCTTGTTTGGAAAACCCGCATTCAACCAAATTCTTTTTTGCAAGACTGTACTTTTTAAAGCCTCTGACGACGTCTGCGAGATCTAATATTTCTGAAGCGCTGCTGTCCGGCATCATTGCAATTTCTGTGAACCAATTACTGAATTTGAAATCAAATGACTTTTTAGTAAATGATTTTTCAGTCAATTGACGCCGATTTGACCATGTCCAGTCAACTAAGGCCCTGATGTTTTGGTGTGCGGTTTCATCCAAAATAACTTTTTCAGCAGGGATGAGATTTTCCTTATTATGAGTTGTTAAGCGAATGGTCGCAGACTGAGTTTCTAGCTTACCATCTCGGCACTTGCCTCGGACACTTTCAAGTTTGCACAATTCAGACGTTGAGATCGAATTTTTCAAATAAAGGCCCATCAGCATTTCATGCAGCAGCAAATGGGCTTTATTTTGAGAATCCATTTTTGCATAAGACTTAGCATCAACGAAAATTTCCAGATCATTTTGAAAAGCTGTTTGAAAGCTGTCCATGTAAAGACCTTTTCTGGCTTTCGGAACATCCTGAAGTCTGCAATCTACAAAAAACCAACGCTTGTTATTCGGCTCTAACATGTCTCTAAGTGTAAAAAGTTCTTCTACCGATCGCCCAGGAGAAATTTTGGCGAGTATGGGTTCAATGTACTTTTGGTATTCCTCAAGTTTTGTAATATCCGTTTTAAAACTCTCGATAGGCCGGCCGTTGCAGGTGTCGCCCCCGCCACCGTCGCCCGGTCCTTGAGAGAGTTTTTCAGATGCTAACGCTGTTTGAGCCAGAACTAGTATCAGGTAAGTGCATATTGTTTTCATATTTAGTCTCAGTCAAATGCCGGTATTAATTGTTCTGTCGGAGGAGTTGAACGAAAAAAAGTCGGGCGCATAAAGTCTTTAATATAAAAACTTTCGCTGGCTAAGGGATCATGATCGCTGTAGCCGTAAACCTCAATATATTTTTTTCCGTTTTTTTCTGTGGGCTTTTCCTCAAACGAGTACCATGCAAACGAGCTTAATTTAATGAATTCAATTTCGGGATATTGGTCGTTTTTCATATTGAGTAAAACGGACAAACGCTGTGATCTGTGACCCTCTTTTGGCACAACACCACCTTTTATAAACGGAGAGTTCCCGCTGAATATAAGCATCGCAAAAGGTGTAGAGTCCTCTATTTTAAATTTATTCAGTTCAATTTTGCCGGACTTAAATGAGGTATTCATCGTGTGCTCGAAGATTTTGCCGTCGTTCAGCCTTTTTGCCTTAAACACCACTGATATAATTTCGATCGATCCACGGTCTTCAGAATCCATTTTTTTGCTGGTGGCGGTCATTGAAACTTCACATTTAGAAGTGCTTTTAAATGTGGTCTCATTAAACTGACAGTTAGAAGGCAAGGCGGTGTGCCGGTATTTTTTAAACATCCGCAAAATGGCCTCAGTAGGCAGGCTAAATTCGACTTCATCTTCGAATGCCGTGAATAAGTTATCGAAACCGTATTGACTCATTTTTGCGGCAAAAGTTTTGGGAAGCACTTTGGTTTTTTCGCCCCAGACCCAGGCCGTCAGGGCACGGATATTCTGGTGGTCGTTCGCTGTAAGCGAAGGGAGCACACGTTCGGGATTATGGCTATCGGGCATGAAAAAGTTGTCTGATGTGTAAAGCCTTGAATTTATACATTTCGCTTTCACTTCATCTAAATTGCAGATATCGGTATAGGAGAATTCGTTTGTCATGTACACGCCCATTAGCAGTTCATGGAGCAGGAGTTTGGCTTTGTTCTCGGTATTCAGCTTTTGAAATTGCCTGGCATCGATGAAGATTTCTTTTTTGGTCTGGATCGCCGTTTGGTCGGTATCTAAATAAAGCCCTTTCCGGTGCTTTGATAGGATATCTAGCTTACAGTCGATCAAATACCAGGTTTTATTCGTAGGGCTGATTAAATCTCTGAATGTAAAATACGTCTCATTTTTCTGCAGCGGGGAAATTCTATTAATTAGCGGCGTGATATGTTTTTTATATTCGGGCAATGTTCTGATATCGAGTTTATAGCTTTCGATCAATTTACCGTTGCAGGTATCGCCACCACCGCCGTCTCCGGGGCCTTGTGAATGTGCCGCGATATCAACAGTTTCGTTTTTAACGGCATTCTGCTGACAACTGCTCGCCATTAACACTATAAGAATGAAATAAAATGTTTTCATATCGCGCCTTCTGGAATTATTTTTCGTTACAGGTTAAATAGTGGTTATAAGCTATCAAATTTGAACCCTTGGTGTCGGAGCTTTTGTTATAGGCGAAATGATCACCTTTTTCAAACTGAGCTTTATTAATTGAAGAATGAATTTTTCCACCGGCAAGTCGTAAGTTAAGAACCAGTGTATCTTCATCCATTCGAGCGTAAAGTTCATCGGTCATGTTCTCTGATGCAATAACTTCACCGGTTTTAAAGGCAATGCGCATAATTTTTTTGGCTTCGGTCAGTTGCTGGTCGAAGGTTTTTGTTGCAAATTCGACCTCGCCGGCCTGATTTTCTACTCCGATAAAGCCAGCACAGTGGATGGTTCCGGCAAATGCGGAAGAAGACACGGCTGCGGTAAATAGTAAGAAGCTTAAAGTTTTCATTGAGAGTCCTTTGGCTGTTGGCTTAATTGCCATTTTAATGAGTTATAGTTAAAAGAAGTTCCTCATTCTAGATTTAATAAGTAAATAATACTCATACTTAGTAACCATATGGTAATTTTTTATAAGATAAGCTACTGTAATTACATGAAAATATACGATTATCGAGACTATAAAATATATCTGGATGCTTGGATCAAAGAGCAACCCAAGGCCGGACGGGGTCAGCTTAAAAAAATGGCCGATCACCTGAATATTTCGACCACCATGATCAGCCAGGTGTTGCGTGCCGACAAACACTTCAGTTTAGAGACCGCCGCCGAAGTAGCGGGCTATCTGGGGCTTAACGAAAAAGAAACCGAATATTTTCTACTCTTGATTGAACACCAGCGAGCCGGTGCTTTTAAATTAAAAAAAATATTAGAGAAGAAAATGGAACGGGAACAGCAGGCCGGAGCAACGCTGCAAAATCGCCTGCCGGCCGACCGGCAACTAAGTAACGATGAAAAAATGCAGTTCTATTCGAGTTGGATGTATTCGGCTGTTCGAATTCTGAGCGCATTACCTGAAGTCGGAAATGCGAAAGCTATAAGTCAGAAATTAAATATTCCGTTGGCTTTAACTAATGAGGTTATAGATTTTTTGCTGGAAAAAAACTTATGTGTACAGAAGAACAACCGTATTACCTATGGCCCGCACCGCACCCATGTGGGAAAAGATTCGCCGTTCGTGATCAAGCATCATCAGAACTGGCGGCTTAAAGGATTTCAATCGATAGAACTCAGGCGTGATGAGGATTTGTTTTTTACGCAGCCGATGGCGATGTCTGTAGAAGCGTCTGAAAAAATACGGCTCCTATTGCCGGGAATTATTGAGCAGATTCTTGCAATCAGCGGGCCTTCAGAAAGTGAAGTGGTGAGATGCTTTAATATGGATTGGTATGATTATACGCTGACTTAAATCGAACCTAAACCGTCAGTGCTTATTAGATTGAATCATCAAGTCGG
>JANOJH010000132.1:0-1054 GCA_031408135.1 Bdellovibrio sp.
ATAGTCTTTCTGACGCCACCCTTTAATAACGAACAAGGGTCAGCTTAAATTTTGCTACGCCCAACCATATGCGTGATCTCAATAGAGCTAAATTCAAACTATTTTTAAATAGAATCAAAATTTCTCTTTTGTATATACTGTATATATGGTATGCTTTATGACAAGAATAAAGGCTTTATCATCTAAACACTTAGTTTATAAGATTAATGAAAATGATCATAGCCCGCCACATGTACATATTGAGGGCATGGGAGCATCCGTGCGGATCAACTTACTGACTTTAGAGATTTTAGATAAGGAAACTGATTTTTCTCATGCGACTTTAAATCGAATAATCAAAGTTGTTAAAGAAAATCGAAGTTTGTTACTTGAGCGCTGGGAGGAATCACATGGCTAAAAAAACTAAAACAGGTTCAATCAACGTACCGGTCAGTGATTTTGACGACCAGAATATAACCGCTCACATTTCAATTCGATTACCACTCAATTTGGTTAAAAGCTTAAAAAAACTTTCTCTCAATGAACATTATGAGGGTCGCTACCAAACGCTCATCCGCGACGTATTACTAACTTATGCAGAAAAAAATAAAGCTAAGAGTAACGTTGCCGGTTAGTTAATTTAAGGCGCCCCTAGTGCAAGCCAAACACCAAACCAAAGAAATTGTGGAACCCGTTAATAGCGGCCCCGGAGGACCGGCTATAGGTCCGGAACCCGGACGACAAATGACTAACGATATTGCCACATTGTACCAACGGTCAACTTGCGGAAGAAGAGCGAAACTAAAAGGTGCTTCGTACAAAAAAAATTCAGGAGATACAGCGTAAGATTTGGTGCCCTTAAGCTCACGCTACAGCTGACCCGCCAATAAGTATAATTTCACATTTAGTTGCTGCTAATTTATCCATGGCTTTTAAAAATATTTTTATTTTCTCTGCCTTGTATTTTTTCAACTATAGGCCTTTTCATATTTTGAATACAAACTTTGAAATGAGTTGTCATAACTGCTGGCGAATCATTTTGAACCCAGTGGCGGCTTCAATTTCAGCTACCAAT
>JANOJH010000135.1:0-16277 GCA_031408135.1 Bdellovibrio sp.
GAGATTGCACTTAGGCCGCGAACTTAAAATGATCGATTTTACAAAATATGAATTCTTGTGGGTGGTGGATTTCCCGCTTCTGGAGTACTCGCCAGAAGCCAAGCGGTGGGTTTCACGGCATCATCCGTTTACTTCACCAACCGATGAATTTTTCGATGACATGATCGCGAACAATGAAAAAGCCTACCCGAAAATGCTGGCCAAAGCTTACGACCTCGTTTGCAACGGCTACGAAATGGGTGGCGGTTCGATAAGAATTTACCGAAATGAAATTCAGCAGGCTATTTTCAGACTTCTCGGAATGACCGAAGCTGAAACTCAGTCGAAATTCGGATTCTTCTTAGACGCGCTAAAATACGGAACACCTCCGCATGGTGGTATTGCATGGGGTATGGATCGCCTTGTGATGCTGCTGACACAAACCGATGCCATCCGCGAAGTGATTGCGTTTCCTAAGACCGCAAAGGCCACGTGCCTGATGAGTGATGCGCCAAGCCCGGTTAGTCGGGATCAACTGGTTGAAGTTGGTGTGCGTTTAAGTGCGCAGGCTGAAAAGGCGATTGAAGAAAGTAAGGACATACATAACTAAACTCATTTTTTCTTTATTCGATAATGAGCTCGGTAAGCGTTAGCCCGGTTTCTTCCAGCGAACATATTTCATATATGGCTTTCAGTTTTCGTTCGTTTTGTTTTTTTTCAACCACGAAAATATACTGCACGGTCATGGCGATGAGTTTGCGGATGGAATTCAGGTGCCATTGGGGTGCGCCCATTTGAATGAGCATTTCAAGCCGAAGGAGAGCTTCGGGTGCGCTTTTGGCATGAAGAGAACCGAAGCTGCCATCGTGGCCGGTGGCAAGCGCCTGCAGCAGTGCGGTGGCTTCTTTGCCGCGAATTTCGCCGACGATAAGGCGATCGGGGCGCAGACGAAGTGCCCTTTTGATAAGGTCTTCCATGTGGATATCGGTTACGGTTTGCGCAGGGTCTTGGCGGGTAAGCAAAGAAACAGATAGCGGACCGGGCAGTTGCAATTCCTGAGTGTCTTCGATGATAACAAGTCGTTCGGAGTTTATCTTGTTGAGGAGGGCCTGCATAAAGCTGGTTTTGCCGGAGCCAGTGCTGCCAACAACAAGAAAGTTGTTTTTTTTGTTGAGTATTGTTTCGACAAATTCATTTTGAGTTACTGTTAGAAAGTTACTTTGCAGAAGATCTGCAAGCGTCCACGAACTTTGCGGCTGCACCCGAATTGAAAGTAGCGGTGAGCCGCGCGAAACTTCACCGAAGATGATCGTGATTCTTTTATTCTGCAGTTGTGCTTCAACAAAGGGTTTTTCGCGGCTGAGATAGGTGCCGCAGCTTTGCGCCAGACGCTCAAGAGCCGCCTGATAAGTTTGTTCTGAAAAGAAGTGATCTTCGCTTTTTGTGAGCTGGCCCGATATTTCAAAGTAAACACAATCCCACGCATTAACCAGAATTTCGGTAATTTCCGGATTTCGCAGAAGACTTTCAATGGGGCCGTAGCCTAATAACTCGTGTTCGATGCGGCTTTCGCCTTTATATTCGGATTGCCAGTCGAATTTAAAATTTTCAGACTGTTTCTGGAAAATTTTATTTATTTTTTCTGCGTGTTCGGGCTTCATTCGGCGCCTTCAGTTCATCAGTTCGGGGGTTACAAAGATCACCAGTTCAGATTTGTTTTCCTGAAAGTTCTTACTTTCGAATAGCGCACCGAGTATCGGAATATTTTTTAGAAACGGCACACCTTCGGAACTTTTGCTGACTTCGCTTTTAATCAGACCGGATATCGCGATTGTACGGCTGGCAATCAGGTCAAAAAAACTGGAAACGCGGTTGGTATGCAACGCCGGTACATCATCAACGGTAATACTGCGGTCAAGAGTTGAAACCTCGGTTTCGATATGCAGACTCATTTGCCCTGAGGCATCGATGATGGGTTTCAGTTTGAGGCCGATGCCGTAGCGTTTCCACTGAATTTCTTTCGACCGCAAGCCCAGCACTTTAATCGGAAACTCGCCGCCGGCAAAAAAGTCGGCATCCTTACCGCTACGACAGATGAGATTCGGTGATGCGAGAATTTTCGCTTCTCCCGTTTTTTCGGCTGCCGTGATTGCGATTTCAAAAGAGTTCTCGGGTAAGCGGGTTGTATTGATAAGCTGCGCTTGGTAACTGTCGGGCCAGTGCACGCCCAATTTGCGCTCGAAGTTTTTGGTAATTTCGGCAACTTTTACGGCCACTTTAATATTGTCTCCGATGATCGTTGCCGTTTCGCGGCGGGCGAGTTGTATACCAAGGTCGTCGAGTTCATTTTCAAGCTGGCTTTTTGCGAACACTTTCCATCCGTCTTCGAAGCTAACTTTAAGAGGAGTTAATCCTTTTTGCCGAAATTGCTGTTCGAGTAGTTTACGGAGTTCGGGCTCAAGTTGCGGGTCTACTTCGAGTGCCAATATTAATTTTGAATCATGTTTCTTGATCAAGTTGATGATACGCAGATAATCCTGACTGCGATACAGCGTGCCCTTCAGACATATGCGGGCCCCGCAATAGGCCGGCTGAATTCCAACAAATTGTTTTGCTAGAATTTTCCAGTCTGTGAGGGTTTTTTCTGAGCCGATCGGTGAAATAATCACTTTTGTAAGGAAATTGTCGGTGCGAATATGTGTAATGCCGGGCCTGAGCGATTTAAGAAAATATTTATTTTGCTTAACCTGAATTCTGATCAGTTGCTTATCTTCGACCCAGAGCTTGCTGAAATGGCCCGTAAGCCTGTGATCTTCACCCAGTTCAAGATAAAGCGTATCCAAGCCTGCACTGAATGAAACACTGAATGAAATCTGCAGAAAAAGCAGCAGCCACATCACCATGAATAAGTTTGGTTTCAATATTTGTTCTCAACTGGAAATGGCCCATACTGGCCAGTAGTATCCGACTATCGGAATCTGAAAAATACTTTGACGCCGGTTTTATTATTCAAAACCCGCAACTGGCCGTTCTGGCACTTCATCAGGGTGTTGCAGATGCTGAGCCCCAGTCCCATGCCTACTGAGTGATTCATGATATTTTCATCAAGACTAAACGGCTTCATTATTTTTTCGATCAGCGCATCTGAAATCAGCGGGCCTTTATTTTCAATCGAAATGATGGCGCGGTACTTGAGGTCTTTATAGATTTTTACTTCGATCACGCTATCGGGCAGCCCGAATTTCGTGGCGTTATGTAAGGCTCTGCTGAAGGCAATTTGCGTGAGGTGCTGATCGAGCTCGATAGAATCAAGGCTCGTAACAAAGTGTACGTCCTGATTTTTGGCCTTGATCGACTGCGCGATTTCCACCGGAATGTTTTTGAGCAGCCAGTCCGTGTTAGCGACATTTTTCTTTACCGGGATCAGGCCCACTTCGCCTTTTACAATCAGCAGCACATCATCAATAATATTTTTCAGTTTTTCTGAAGATCTACCAATGCGATCTGCAAAAAGCCTCTGTTCTTCGGAAAGCGGGGTTTCTTTTAAGAGGCCGGCAAAACTCATAATGGTGGTGAGCGGGGTTTTAAGTTCGTGATTGATCAGAATCATAAACTGATTTTTAACTTTATCAAGAAGCTTCAGTTCTTCAATGGCTTTTGCAAGCTGGAGATTTTTTTCTTTGAGATGAATTTTCAGAAAATATTGTTCGCAGGCCTGATCGACCGTGTTTATCAGGTCGATAGGGTCCCAGGGTTTTGTGAGATAGCGGAAGATCTGACCTTTGTTCACCGCGCTGATGACCGATTCGATGTCGGTGTAGCCGGTCAGCAGAATCCGGGATGTATCAGAGTGAGTCAGGATGGATTTTTCAAGAAATTCGACTCCGGTAATGACCGGCATTCGTTGGTCTGAGATGATGACGGCAATGTCTGGCCTATTGTCGAGTATCTCGAAGGCTTTCTCGGCTGAAATCGCGGTTAGAACGTTGTACTTCTTGCGGAAGGCTCTTTCGAGCGCGTTGAGGTTGTCGGCTTCATCGTCCAGGCATAGAAGTGTGGGTTTCACTGTTTCCATATGAGATTTTCATTAGACTTGCTTTTTATTCGCAGGTCTAGATTTATCGTGGTGGCCTGACCTAAGCCCACATTTGATTACAGATTTCACGACACTATGTCGAAGAGTGATACGATGAACCAGTAGTAGGAGATCCTATGTCTATGAAGAACTATATATTTGCGGTTACGTTTCTTTTCGGCTTTTTATTAAGTCCGATATCGAACGCACAGAATCTTTGGGGCTCGGGTGCCTATCAGGGCCAGATGATCTGTCCTTATGAAACGAAAACTTCGAAAGCGGCACTCAATGTCAGCGACGAAGAAAAAGAAGAACGCAAAAAAATCGCCACACTTAAATCCGAAGTTAAGTTGAAACTCAGCGAAAAAAAACGCGCCGAAGCTCAGGTTGAAAGCCTTCGTAAAAAACTTGAACGGCATTTAGATGAATCTGTTCTGACATTTTTGCTTGATACGCATATCGAAGGTGCGAAGAAATGTGATGAATATAAAACGGCACATCCACGTTGCAATCCGGCACCTGTAATTGCACCGCCGACAGTCGCAGCACCTGCGACTGCAACTCCGGCAGATCAGGCACCGGCTACACCAACGGTAGCAGCGGCGCCAGCCGTGGCTCAGATGTCGGCTGCGGATAAAGTTTTCTGTGACGGCTTAACGGATCCTCCTGAAATTCTGGCTACGAAATGGAACACAAAAGATGCAAGCGGTAAGGGCCAATACTGCATCGGCAACAGCCGTTCAAATGCAGGTTCGGTCCATAGCACACTTTGCAGCGATGAGAAATTAAGACCTGCAGACTCTAAACGCCGTAGTTATAATTCTTCTGAATGTTCTAAGGCACTTAATGACTACCGCAAGAAAAGAATTGAAGCGGCAAACGCCGCCGACAAAGAAGAACGGCTTCAGGAAGAAATCGAAGACCGCACTTATGCCGTTTCAGATATACGCGAGCGCGCAAAAATCGAACGTGAATACAGCCAGCGCGACACCGAAAGCGATTGCGAAGACTGTAATCGGGGTTCTCGCGGCTATGAGTATAAAAAGCCGCCACGCGACTGGATTTCAACGGCGGTTAATGTCGTCGGCGGAATCGGCATGATGTACTACGGTAAAAAAGCCGAAGAAGCTTCAAACGAATGGCACGCACAAGCCGGCATTCCTTCCAATCAATCTTATGGTTATCCATTTTATCAAGCCGGCATGTCGGGTGTTATTAACGGACTTGTCGGGCCCGGCGCGTATGGTTGTTCGTCAACTGTTGGCGGCGGCGGATTTCCGTTTGGATCCGGCGGCGGCTGGAATATGGGCGGAGCAGCTAACGGCGCATTCGGTCCGTTTGCAGGACAGGGCGGAGCTTTTGGATATCCGCAAGGTCAGTTCGGTTCTCCATGGGGCGGCGGCGCATACAATCCGGGTTTCGGTCCGGGGGGGCAGCTGAATGGTCCGTTCGGTGGATTTAATGTCGGCGGCCAGTTCGGCTTTCCGAATAACGGCGGGAATGCACAATTTCCAGGGCAGTTTCCGGGACAAATGCCCGGGCAGTTTCCAGGAATGCCTGGAGGTCAGCTCGGTGGCCAGTTTGGAGGTCAGTTTGGAGGTCAGCTTGGCAATCAGAATCCTCTGATGGGCGGGCAATTCGGTATGGGCGGGCAGATGAGTGCGCAATACCAATTACAAATGCTGCAGTATCAGCAACAAATGCAGCAGCAACAAATGCAGCAGGCGCAACAGTACTATCAGGCGCAGATGCAACAGCAGCAGCAACAACAACAGCAATATTATATGCGACAGCAACAGTCGATGCAGATTCAAATGCAGATGGCTCAGTTGAACGCGCAACTTCAGGCACTTCAGCAGCAATCCTATTATGGTAGCGGTGGAAGTCTTGGTGGCGGCGGCGGATTTAGCGGCGGTTTTGGAATCAGTGGCAGCATCGGTATCGGCGGCGGCGCCATGTATCCTGGCGGTACTCCGGGATTTTATCCAGGCGTTGGCACCGGACAATTTCCGGGCGGCGGTGGCGCGGGTCAATTTCCGGGCGGTGGCCCGAACACGCAACCCGGCGGAACACCAACACGCGGTCGATAGTTTTGTCATTACGTGGCTAAAAAATACATAATTACAAATTGCTACGACAGCCACACTCACTTTTGGGCCACTGGCCAAGTGGCTGAAGGCTTAAGACTTAATGACTTAGCCAGCGCTGAGGCCGTCCGAAAAATTGAAATAAAAAAGAGTTATTACCGTTCCAATTGGCTCGTCGGCTTTGGCTGGAATCAGAACAATTGGCCCCAACCAAGATTTCCTGATAAGGCCCTATTGGATACCGCATTTCCGGATACGCCCGTTTTTTTTTCGCGGGTAGACGGGCATGCGTCTTGGATCAATTCCGCAGCGATAACAGAATTGAAAAAAAACGGATACGACTTCAGCCAAGATCCGCCCGGTGGCATTATTAAGCGTAATGGAGAAGGCGACCCCAGCGGAATTTTAATTGATCAGGCGCACATCAATGCGCTGATTAAGCTGCCTGAATTCAGCGAGCAACAAAATCAGTCGTTTTTTGCAGGCGCGCAGCGGATCTTTAATAAAAACGGATTTACGCATATTCGCGATTTATCGATGACCCACAATTCGTGGAAAATTCTGCGAAAGATGGAAGAAAATAAAACGCTGACAGTTTGTCTGGATTCTTTTATTACCGTTGAAAACCTGAATGATCTGGACCGGGTACTGAGTGAAATCGAGACAATAAAAAATACACCTTCGAAGCAAATTCGTTTGCATGGTGTAAAGATTTTTGCGGATGGGTCTCTGGGATCAAAAACTGCATTCCTGACCAGGAATTATAGCAATACGCTTTCGAACGGACTTTTAATCTGGTCTTTTGAAGACATTAAAGAATTGATCCGGCGAGCCTGGCTTGCCGGACAACAAGTGGCCATACATACAATCGGTGATCGCGCCGTTCATACTGCGGTAGCCGCCGCGCGGGAGATCTCGGCGCAGGGAATTGCGGGCAGACTTCACCTTGAACATGTTGAAGTGCTTCGACCGGAAACTGTTTTACTTATGAAACCTTTGCATATCGTTTGCCACTTGCAGCCCTGCCACTGGTTGAGTGACCACACGTGGCTGAAAAATGCACTTCCGGCGGAGCTGTTAAAAAATCTTTTCCCATGGGAAATTCTCCGTAAAAATAAAATTCCGTTTTACTTCGGAAGCGATTCCCCGATTGAACAACCTTCACTCTTCAACAACAAAGCGGCGCTTGAACAAAGTATCAGGTGGGGAGTGCCCGAACTCAATGCCGATTGGAAAACCTATCATTCTCATCCGGATGCCAACTGGTTGTCCTGTCATACCGAGATTGAAGATGATCAGATCAAGCAGGTTTTTTTTAATAACGAGCCTCTTTTTTAATTAAATTCAGATTCGGTGATTCTTCGGCCTTTGCAATCATACAGTATTTCGCGGTTTTAATATTGTAAGTAAGCACACTTTCGCCGCACGGCCCATTCAGCAGCGGTTTGCGGATAATTCTGCGGAAATCAAAACTATTACTTCGGTAAGGAACAGACGCAAAGTGCAGTACATACAGTGGAATTTTCAAGAAAGTCGTGCGGAATTTTTCGATCTCGTCTGAAGGAAGCAATTCACGGAAAAAATAGATATATTCTTTGTTGCCGGGTTGAAATCCGGTTCTTGCCGAACTTTCGAGTGCCGCAAGTATTTTTTGCAGCTCATGTTCAACTGAATTGAAAATAAAGGTGGGTTTGTATTCATTTGTCTGTTGCACAAGCTTGATCAGCATGGCCAGTTGCATGCGATCGAGTTCTTCGGAATTCAGTATATTGATCGACTTCGAGCGAAATTCATCTCTGAATTTTTCGGACGAAAGATCCACGGAGTCCATCAGCCTGTCAAATTTCGGTGTTCGGCGATTTTTCAGAAAACTGATAAAGTAATCGGACGTACAAATAAACTCAGCTGAACTGCAGCGTGCGCTATAGCCCGAAAAGTTGGAATTAGGCTCAGGTAACAATAAAACGCCTGCATGACAGACCTCAGTTAAACAGAACAAACCCAAAATTGTGAATTTCATCGGGAACCTCCTTGATAGTATTCAATTTCGACCGCCGCCGCCGGTACTTTTTTTAACCCGCTGGGCTTCGCGGGTTGTGCGGGTTTGGCAACTTCATTTCTCGTGTTGTCTTTGGCAAATCTGTTTTGAACCACAGCCAGCAGCGGCCCTTTTATTTTCATCAGCTCCTGTGATGAAGCTTCTGGAACCATAACGGCATATTTATTCTGATTCAGGGGAGCACGTAGAATTTTTACTCTATTTGCCACCAGCACCGAATTGTTTTCGGGACCGCTGTATAGATCAACAACCCCGAACTGATCGATCAGACCCGCAACGGCCTCAACATTTGCCAAGTCGATCGGAATCAGAACAAAGCCCTTGGGAATCAGCGTATCGGCATAGAAAGTCTTATTTTTTTCAGGCGGAGACTCCTCTTCGGCGGATTTATTCTTTACACTCAATATCCCCCACAGCACTAGCAGGACGACAAATGAAATGATCAGAATTTTATTTTGCGATGTCAGCTTTAGGTTTTGTAACACGCAGGGGCTCCTTCACGCTTTTGTGAAACCGGTAATGCTGCCGGCTTTTCTGATATTCAATTAACTGATTAAAAATTACGAGAATTGCCGAAACCACAACTGCCAGGAAAACCGATTCGATCAGAATTTGCCCTCTTTGATTGAATAGATGCTTTCGTATTGCCATTTGTACTCAGCTTTTCTGAGCCTGATTCCGCAGGTCAGTTGGTGACCTGCCGGATCGCCCGGTAGCACTGAATATTTCAATTGATAAGCCAGGGTTTTCGGTGCGTCTTGTTCGGTTTCAGATTCATAATCCGGATAATCCGTCAGTGTTACATAATACTTGATTGGAGAAATTATTTTCTGCAACCGGATGTGGAGCTCAGTCGCAGAGAGTTTGCCATTGGCGCGTGAGTGCTCGAGCTTCTTTTGCAGCGCCAGACTTTCAGTGATGCATTTATAGCGAAATTCGCTCCGGAATTCGACGAGCATTACAATCCGGAAGACGAAGGCAAGCAGTGCAGCCAACACCGGCGCAAGCATCAGCAGCATGACAACCGCAAAACCACTAGAAGCTTTGGGTGAGGATTGCGTGTTCTTCATTTATATCGGCTTGGTGTGTTGATTGGATTATTTTCAGCCCGAGGATCAGAATATACCAAAGGCTCAGAAAGCAAAGCAGGCCCGCAATGAGGGCTTCAATCATCGCCTGCCCGCTGCGGTTCATCAGCGCGCGCCTTTCAGGAAGTCAGAAAGATCTTTTTTATTCAGTTGTCCTTGTTCGGCGTTTTTGATTTCCAGTTGATTGGAAGTTTTTGCGCCAAGCGCCCGGTTTATGTTTTCGTACTGCGCACCGATATTGTAACCGACGACCCGGACAACTCCGATTGTACCTGCAGCGATGAGAGCCACCAGAATCATGTATTCGACCATTCCCTGACCATTAGTTCTGAAGATGACATTTTTTTGCATGATGAACCCCGATGGTCAGGCTAA
Source organism: Bdellovibrio sp. (assembly GCA_031408135.1). GTDB lineage: Bacteria > Bdellovibrionota > Bdellovibrionia > Bdellovibrionales > Bdellovibrionaceae > Pseudobdellovibrio. The sequence continues at coordinate 9,664 of JANOJH010000135.1, forward strand.
AATGCAAAAAGGATGTCGTCAGGACATCCTTTTTTAAAGCTTATGAAAACTGAATTTCGGATTTATTTCTTTTTTCCGGTTTTTTTCTTGGCTACAGGTGCTGCTTTTTTTGCTGCTGGCTTTGGCTGAGCCTTTTTGACTTTTGCTGCAACGACAGGTTTGGCCGGAGCTGCTTTTTTTACCGGAACGGGTTCAGGCTTTTTTGCAGACGCAACTTTTTTGGTAACTTCAGGTTTTGGAGCGGCTTCAGCTCTCTTTGCAGCCTGGGCAGTGGCAGTGGCTTCAACCTTGTCGCTTTTCTTCTTTGATTTCCGTGCATTGACAATGCGTTCAAGGATTTCAAAAGCTTCTTTTTGGAGATCATTTTCAAAAATGAAGCGGTAAAAACCTTCGATTTCTGGGCTTTGGCGGAATTTTTTTACCGACGTCGGAATGCTTTCAGATTGAACAAAATCAATTGAGTTGCCATCTTTCGAAAGTTTAACTTTATCTGCCATTGTGCCTCCTGAAGACTAGGACCTTGCTTATTACAGTTTTTACGAAGTTTAGCAATTAAATTGATTTTCGGCGCCTTTCAGATCATTTTAGGGAAAGGTGGTGTTATGCTTCAATTAAAGGGTAAACCAGTCGCTGAAAGCATCTATAATCAGGTCAAAGAACGGCTGAAATCAAGCGGGCTGCGGCCCCATCTTGCGGTTGTTTTGGTTGGCGAAGACCCTGCAAGCCAGGTCTATGTTTCTCATAAACAAAAAGCCTGTGAAAACCTCGGTTTTAAATCCACACTTATTCAGTTGCCTGCAACAACAACGGCAGAGCAATTACGGCAGAAATTAACTGCTCTGAATACCGATCCTGACGTCAACGCCATTTTGTTACAACTGCCACTACCGGCCCACTTGGATTCGAAAGAGATGGCAGATGTCATTCTGAGTTCGAAAGACGCCGACTGCCTGACCGCCACTTCAATGGGTTTACTCATGGCAGGCCGCCAGTTGGTTTCGTCGTGCACGCCGTCCGGAATTATTGAAATGCTGAAATTTTACAACCTTTCAGTGGCCAATCAGAATGTACTGGTTATTGGCAGAAGTCTGATTGTGGGCCTTCCGCTTTTTCATTTATTGACCCAGGAAAATGCAACGGTCACTGTCGCGCATTCAAAAACACCTCGGCTTAAGGAACTCGTCAAAACTTTCGATTTTGTTTTTGTGGCTGTTGGTAAACCCCATTTTTTAAACGCTGCCGACTTTAAAAGAGATGCCGTTGTTATTGACGTCGGAATTCATCGTCTGAATTCAAAGCTCGTCGGCGACATTAACCCCGTCGGCGCTGAATCGCACTTAAAAGCACTCTCGCCGGTTCCGGGTGGCGTTGGGCCAATGACGATCGCGATGTTAATGCAGAATACTTTCAAACTGGCGACACAGGCATGAGTGAGCTACTAAAGAATCACTGGTATTTGGCGCTGCCATCTAAAAAACTGAAGCCAAATAAATTACACTCCCTTGAAATATTCAGTGAGCCGATATTATTCTTCCGGTCTTCAGGCGGGGAAGTCAGCGCTGTACGCGACATCTGCCCGCATCGCGGAATTCCCCTTAAATATGGCCGAATTGTTAACGATATGATCGAATGTCCCTATCACGGCTGGAAATTTGATGGAGGCGGAGTTTGCCGCGAAATTCCTTCCCTAACTTCAGGTCAGAAACTCGATTGCACAAAAATAAAAGTAAAATCTTTTCCGGTCAAAGAGCAGTTCGGCGGCATCTGGATATTTATCGGAGATCCGGATTTTAACCAGGCTGTTTGTCCGCAGCCGCCAATACTTGCTGGCTTCACTACTGACGTTCAACCGCAAATTTGTCAGGTCGAAGAATTCAACTGCCATATTGATCATGCCGTTATCGGTTTGATGGATCCTGCGCATGGCCCCTATGTGCATAAAAGCTGGTTCTGGCGCAGTACGAATTCGGCATACGAAAAGCGTAAGGAATTTGGTCCGGTCGATTTTGGTTTTAAAATGAAAAGGCATCAGCCTTCTAAAAATTCAAAGGCCTACAAAATATTAGGCGGCGAGCCAACCACTGAAATCACTTTCAAATTGCCGGGAAGCCGCATTGAACATATCAAAGTCGGAAGCCGTAATTTTTATGCTGTAACCGGTTTGATGCCAATCAATGCGAACCGCACCCAAATAATCCAGATGTCGTTCTGGGACATCCCGTGGCTGGGTGTTGCAAAACCTCTTATCAAAGCATTTTCCCACGCATTTCTCGGGCAGGATATCGATGCCGTAAATAAACAGCAGGAAGGTCTTAAGTACGATCCGAATCTGATGTTGATCAATGATGCCGACACCCAGGCGAAATGGTACTTCGCACTGAAAAAAGAATGGGCAGAAGCCACGGCGCTTAACCGCAGTTTCGTAAATCCGGTACCGGATGTCACTTTGTCGTGGAAGAGCTGAAATTTTGAAAACCTGGAAAATAAAAAAAGGCCACGACTTCCGGATTCGCGGCCGGCACCCGTGGGTTTTTTCGAATGAGCTACTCGACAGCCCTAAAGGAATTCTTCCCGGAGAGCTGATTGAGTTGCGCGATATCCAAGATCATTTTCTGGCGCGTGGTTATGGTAACCCACATTCTTTGATTTCGTTCCGCGCAATGAGTTTTTCTCAAAAAGAAGAATTCAATATGCAGCCGCAATATCTCGCGCAAAGACTTTTGCAGGCGTGGCAATTCCGGCACCGCAGCGGCTTTCGCAAGAGTTTCCGGATTTGCTACTCAGAGGCCGACCAGATGCCCGGCCTTATCCTCGACCGATATGTTTTTGAAGCAACTTCCCGGGAAATCTATCAGGTTTTTTCATATCAGCTGTTAACTTCCGGAATGGACACAGCTTTTAAGCAAAATAAGAACTGGGAACAGGTTTTCAAACTACTCGTTGAAGCTACGATCGGCGAATCGGTCAGCTCTATTGACTGGGCCCACACACTGCTTCTGCAGAGAAATGACGTCAACATCCGCAAGTTGGAAGGCCTGCTGGTCGAACCGCCCGAAATCCTGAAAACTGCCGGAACTGTTGATCTGGCCTCTGTTAACATTCAGATTCAAAACGTGATTAAACCTTCTGAGGACGTGGTTTTCAATGTGAATCTTATTGAAGGTCAGAAAACCGGTTTTTTCCTCGATCAGACTTTCAATATGCGCCTTGTGATTGAACAGCTCGATCGCCGGAAAGAGTTTCTGAAATCCAAAAAAATTAGGATTCTCGATCTTTGCTGCTACATGGGCCAGTGGTCTTCGCAACTCGTTGCCAATCTCAAGTCCTGGAACATCGACTGCGAAGTTCATCTCGTTGACGTTTCTGAAATGGCCTTAGAAAAAGCCCGCCAGAACCTCGCTGTATACGGTATCGAAGTATTTTCATATAAAAAAGATGTCCTGAGTATTTCAGAAATTCCGGAATTCGCATCTCTCAAATTTGACGTTGTCATTTCCGATCCGCCGGCATTCGTAAAAAACAAAAAAGATCTGCATCCCGGATTGGCGGCCTACACGAAATTGAATACGCAGGCGTTCAAACTCTGCAACTCAGGCGCCCTTATTGCATCCTGCACCTGTTCAGGGGCGGTTCAGCTCGAAGATTTCAAAGAGGCTTTGCGAAAGTCCATTTTGAAATCCGGAGTGAATGCCCGTTGTCTGGCTTATGGCGGACAAGGATTTGATCATCCAAACCTCATGAGCTTTCCTGAAGGCTACTATCTAAAAATGGTTTTGCATCAGATTGACTAAAATTTTTTCATTTTCAAAACCGCTTCCGTAAGAGCGCAACCTATAAGTTGCATCAATTCTGAAGAGCTAAGGAACGCGTTTCTAACCGAAATCAGTTCAGCTCAGATGTTCGCAGGATTTGAAAATATTATCGGATGACCGGAATATCTAAATTTCTAGTTAAAAGGTGCTTTGCAGCGCTGCGAAAGTCTGCAACTTATAGGTTGCAATGTTTTGGAGGGTGCTCTATCAACTCTGAATGCAAAATTTAACAGAAAAAGAAATCAATACAGCACGAAGAACTTGGCTAAAAAATTATGAATTCGTTCAAACGGATTCTGAAATTGAAGCGTTTCTGAGTGGATCGATAAGATCATTTCGTGAAGGTCAGACGAGCTGGCTTAAGAAGGCGCGTGAAAGTCTCTTTTTCTCTGCAGATCGCGTTGCGCAGCAATTGGGAGTTTCGAGAGCCGCTTACGCAAAATATGAAGCGAATGAGAAATGCGGGGCGATTTCGCTTGCAACGCTGGCGCGCGCGGCCGAGGCGCTGGACTGTGAACTCGTTTATGCAATCAGGCCGAAGAGTCGGGTTAAATTTTCAACTCTGATCTGGAACCATTTATTTGAAGAGTCTCAGAGTCACATATGGGTAAAGAGTGCGAAGGCCAGAAGGGGCGAGGCGCTTGCATTTATGATGTCGCGGAATATGGCCGATCCTGCTTTTCGGAGGAAGAAAAAGTGGTCTTTATTTGCCAATCAGTCTTTGTCGTAACGATTACGGTACGCAAAGTAGAAAAGAGATACAGTTGACATAGCAAAGAACAGCCACATCCACCAGATACTGAGTTCGTTTGGGCGCCAGGCTGATTCGACGCCGAAAAAGTAGACTGCGGTTTTTATGAGGAACGTGGATTGAACAAATGCCCACGCATACTTAAAAAATTTCCAGAAGATGCGTTGCTCTTCGGTTTTCTTTTTTTCCGGTTTTTTTCCGGTTCTTTTGAAGCCCCAGTAATTATTTTTCAGAAAATCGCGAATTATATCGGGCCACGCTTCTTGGGGAAGTGCTTCCTGTTGCGGCTGATTTTTCAGCTTTTCGGAAAGCATGACTGCAGCTTTTTTTGTGATTGCCAGACGATCTTCATTTGAAAAGTAGGTGTTGAGATGAGTAGTCAAATCGAGCCAATAATTTTTTGCAATTTCGCTGATATAGTCCTTGTACTTATCTTCTTGCTGGTCTTCTTGCGGATTTCCATGCTGACACGACTCAACAAAAAAATCAGAGAATTCTTTTTCTGTTTTCACGACACTTGTGTATCATGTTTCGGAACGTATGCAAAACTTTAAATATAATCCGTTTTCAGAGGTCATAATCACGTTGGGGCTTGGATTTATAATCGGCTTTGCAACTTTGGCCTTCATCAACTGTTTAGCTGCAACAGAGCTGCTGCATAAGCAGTTGAATAGCCAGATTCCTTATCATTTGCTGCTGATCGTGCCGGTATTGATTCTTATTGAATGGACCAAGCGCAACACGCTTTATTTTCCGCTGAAGCCCGCTCATTTGACTGACGAAAAGTCTTCCGGCTATTGGACAGTGTATATGTCGTTATTCCATTTTGTCGGCACCGTGCTGGGTCACATTTCGGGGGTCAGTACCGGGCGTGAAAGTGCCGTCGTATTGTTTTCGGCAGGGCTCTCGCGGATGTTCAGGCTGGCGTGGACATTCTGGGGGCCGATTGCCGGGGCCATCGGTTTTTCGGCCGTGGTGGGCCAGTATTGGGTAGCGCCGGTGTTTATGATGGAGCTTTTCGGACGGACGCGTTTTATTCAGAAAGTATATTCATTTATGGGTGCGATAGTCGCCGTATTGATCGTGAAAAGTTTTAATCAGGATATTATTTTCAACTATGAGGATGTGCCGATCGAGATGGGTTTTTTTAAGAAGCTGGTATTTTTGTTTTTCTTTGCTGCATGTGCAGGGTATCTGATGCGGATTTATAAATTTTTCTATTTTAAGCTCTCGAATTATTTCAATTTACGAACTCTTTGGGTAAAAGCTGTATTTGCGTTGTTGCTAGCGCTATTTCTGTGGCTCCCGGAATTCAGAAAATTTCAGGGCCTCGGATTGCTGGAAATTTCAGGCGCACATTTTGTTTCGGGTTCGGTTTTAGATGCCGTGACAAAACTTTTTTTTACGCTGATTTCAACCACGCTGGGTTTTCTAGGCGGGGAGTTTATTCCTTTGATTTACTCGGGAATAAATTTTGGAGGGGGCTTTTTCAATTATTTCGGTTTTGATGTTTTACTGGGTTCGGCGCTGGGAGCTTATTTGCTTTTTGCTGCCGCTACGCGTTTTAAATGGACCGGTTACATTTTGACTTTAACTCTGCTGGGTTCAAGCTGGTGGTTCTGGGCGTTTTTCTGCGTATCAATTGCGGTCGGGTTTTCAGGAACAACCAGCATCTACAGAAAAGAATATGCGAATTGAACGATTTTTCGTTTTGACAGTCTAAAAAGAGCTCAACTATAATTTAAGCAGTTCAGGGGGCTAGCGTGAATGTAAAATATTCTTTGAAAAAGTGTTTGATTATTAATTTTGCAGCTATTTTTACGTGTGCACTGGTTTCAGTTTCCTGCTCTAAAGAAAAAGATTCTAATTTCCAGTCGAGAATAAAATTCGACGCAAAACCGCAAGTCAAAGATGTTCTGAAAGGCAAATCGAATTCTGAAGTATTGAAAATGAAATATAAAGAACTGGCTCTGAACTGTAATCTTATCACCGAGAAAATTACCAGAGGGCAACTGCTTTTCGATGCCGCCAGTTCCTCAACGACGCCGCCG
>JANOJH010000136.1:0-1241 GCA_031408135.1 Bdellovibrio sp.
CCTACCGGGAGTTACCACAGATGCTTTATGCCCAAACGCATTTCGCACATAAGTAAGTACGGCAGCTACTTCATCGTCTTTTAGCAATCCTTCGAAAGGAGTCATAGGTACTTGTCCCGCATACTTTGTACCGAGCACTTCAATGGAGCCATGCAATCCTTTCAACACAAGTTTAATCAAACGTTCATCACTGCCTGTTACCCAATTCGTACCAACTATAGGTGGAAAGCCCGATGCTGAAAGCCCTCTGCCATCGGGCTGGTGACAGGTGATGCAGTATCCTTCTTTAGCGTATATCGCCTTGCCTGCAATAAAAAGCTCGCGCTCAATTCCAGAAAGATTGGTAACGACTGCCTCCTCTTTTTCTTCTTCTACTGCCTTTCCATTAAGATGTGCCATCGCAGTTTCGTGCGCATGTATCGTCCAATCATCTAGCGGCATCTTACCGGCTTCCATAACGATTGGTAAACCTTTTTCTTTTTCCAACCAGGAGGCTGCTACAATCGCTTCGAGTCTGACTCGTCCATGCTCATCGCGCGCTGCCTGCAGCAATAAGTCAGCTTGATCCTTTACCTGATGGCCAGTATAACGCAACACTCTAACAGCAGCAGCCCTTGCGCGATAATCATTCGCGCCAAGCAATTGACGAAGCAGCTTTTGATCTACTTTATTAAGTCCCCAGCTTACCCACAATCCTTCCAGCAAATGATGTTCATATTTAGGATCGTCCTTATCCAGACTGGCAACCCAGGTTGTAAGAATTGGGAGTACCTCAGATACTTTCCTTCCACGCAGTTCGCGTCTGGTGCGATAGCGTGTGCGGTACTCAGGAAGTTTTAAATTATTTAAAAGGTTATCAATACTTGCTCCAGCTACGCTGGCTGGCTCAACCAACGGCCGCGAGGGATAGGTGATTCGATAAATACGTCCGTGCGAATGATCACGGAGCGGGTCACGTGCATTGTGTTGCATGTGGCCAATCAATATGTTATGCCAATCCGCAAGATAAAGAGATCCATCAGGTGCAAACTCCATATCCACGGGGCGAAAGTTCTTGTCGGCTGACACCACAATGTCTTGCCTGTGTTTACTGTTATAACCCGTTCCATCGTCTATCATCATGTGTTCCTTCATCCCTAAAAAACCAATGGTGTTATTGATAAGCAGGTCGCCTTGCACATCCTCTGGAAAATGCCTACTGGAAACAAACTCAAGACCAGATGTAGGGCGCACTCTGTGCT
>JANOJH010000137.1:0-1399 GCA_031408135.1 Bdellovibrio sp.
TTAGTCTTGTTTCATCATCTTAGCCTCAATGGACTGAGTGGTATGCGGCACCGCAATCAACCGCTCTTTTGAAATTAGCTTCCCGGTAACGGAGCAAATTCCATAGGTTCCATTCTTAATTCTCACCAACGCATTTTCAAGATTGGTCGTATATTTTAATTGACGCGCTGCAAGCTGGCTCAAATTCTCTTTCTCTGCAGTTTCAGCTCCGTCTTCCAATACTTTTGTGTTACCACCCGAAGTGCTATCAGTGCCTGCATCATTGTTACGGTTCAACGTATCTTTCAAAATTTTAAACTCATTACGTGCCTTTTCTAATTTTCCCTTGATAAGCATCTCAAATTCCCTCAACTCTCCCTCGCTATAACGTGTCTTATCGTCAGGAGTACTGGAAGCCTTGGCTGGCTTGTGGGCAATTGGCCGTTGTGTGAGTATTGGAAAAATAGTTAATTGAGGCGAGGTCTTTGGAATAGCCATGGCCTCTTGCTTTCTAGTAAGTGGTTTTGGTTCTTTAGGCGCCTTAGGAGCTTTAACTACGGCTTCTTTTTTTGGTGCGACTTTCTTAACAGGTACGATTTTTTTGGCCACCACTTTCTTCGCTATCTTTTTTGCAGGGGTCACCTTTTTTACTGCCTTAGGTTTTGCTTTGGGGGCAATTTTTTTTGCTTTAGGCTTTGCTTTAACTGTAGGTTTTTTTGCTGCTTTAGCAGAGGACTTTTTATTAGATTTGGCCATGAAATTCTCGTTTTAAGAAATTTAAAAAGATGCGCAAAAATACGGGGTCGTACCTAAAACAAAAAATGTATTTGAATTAATTCCAATCTTATAAAAATTGGCAATTAATGCCTTTTAAGCGCTTTTTTGAAGCTTTTGCTATTGTAGAAAATTAGCTTGAAACAATTCTCTGAGATACGGCTGCGCTCTGTAGTATTCCTGGCTATTGCTTACTGCCGGCTGCCTACTTTTTAAACAATGACCAATAGCTGCTTTCTGAGTGTGTCGCACAATTATTTATAATCTAGTGTCATGTTAATTGTAATTTGACGGTTAATATTTGCGAAGGCTATCTGATTTTCCGGTGACTTTTACGATTAACTATTAACATTTCACGGTTAACTTAACACTAGTACCCTGCCTTGATCGCTTGCAAAACCTGACTGGAGTTTAAAAAGAAATATATGAAAAATGCGGTGAGGCAAAGTGCCGAGATGAAATTCAACCTCATGGTGTTGCGGTGATTTGCTTTGGTTGGTTCTTTAAAAACCAAGTAAAACCAGATGAGGAAGTAAATCACAACTGGGCTAAGGAAAATGAGGAAGTCAGTGCCATATTGAAGGGAAAAGAATCGGTAGAAATAGTACACATATCCGGCTGCCGCGAAGACAAAAACAATCAGCAC
>JANOJH010000534.1:0-10066 GCA_031408135.1 Bdellovibrio sp.
AACTTTTTCATATAAATCTCCTACAACACTAATAGGCAAAGCACGGGCCAATCTTTTGTATCAGACCAATACACTCAGATCGAATATAAACAAAAAATCTCACTTTTGCATAAGTTGGTCTACGGCTGTCAATTTTTTTGACAATCAAAACGAATAGATTAGTCTTAATAATATGTTTAAAAAGTACTTTGAATACATTCTGGTATTGTCACTCTCGCTGATTCTAACCTCGCTCCTCTGGCTCTTTCTTTCTCAGATCGAATTAAATGAAACAAGCAAATCAGGAATGCAGATTGCCATCGAAAACGTCTCTCACCGCTGGAATGACCTCTTTTACAACTCACAAAATACAAAGAAGCCCAATGAAGATGTTGTGCTGCTGGCAATCGACGAGGCAGCACTTATCGAGGTTGGCCGATGGCCCTGGAGCCGTAACGTTATCAATAATCTCACCGAGGAACTCACCAAATATGGGGTTAAAACCCTAACTTTCGACATCATTTTTTCAGAAAAAGAGAGCTCCGCTGCAGACTCCGCGTTCGTGAAGACGATTACCAAGAGCCCGGAAAAGCTGATCTTCGGTACTTTCAGTGACTTCGGTTCCTACGTCAGCCCCTATCAGGACTTTTGCTTAACTCAGGCCTTTCTCTACACAGGCGGGGCAAGTCTAGCCAAAATCAATCCGTTTTTCTCGGTGGATGACAGTTCAAATAATTTTGAGGAAATAGAATTTAATAAAATTTTTAATCCGATTTTTGAATCGATTGATTCAATTTCCGAAAAAGAATATCTCAGCAATTACGAAGCCGCTAGCGTTGCAAAACTGACTCAGTATCAGTTAAATACCTTAACTTTTTTCAAACGCCAGCGTGTCTACGATTATTGTCATTCGTGGCTGGGCGATGATGACATTTACGATTACCGGCACAACCCGGCCCTAAGAGCCATTTACATGAAAGTCTTCAGTGCGGCGAATGAAGGTGATCTGCGGGTCAAGCTTGCCGCTTTGATTAAGACCACACTTCGCAATCCGATTCCGCAGTATGAAATGTGGCGGCAAAATATCGATGATATTCAAAACGCCGCAACTTATACCGCCAGTTTTGTTGCCCATCCGGATACCGATGGCGTGATCAGAAATTATCCGCTGATTTTTCGTACCGGAAATCAGCTAGGCACCAGTTATATTCCTTCACTGGCGCTACAGGCTTATCTGGCAGCTACAGGCTATCAGGCACTCTTTAAGCTTGAGAACGTCAAGAACCAGAAAAAAATAAGCAGCGTAGACCTACTTGATGTCTCCGGTGAAAAAGACCGGCTGGTTTCGACGCTACCAACAAATTTCGAGGGAAAGCTCCTGATTGATTATTACGGAAAACAAAATACCATTCGCTATATCTCGGCAAAAGAACTACTGACAAATTCGCCAAAGCTTGTTTACACAGTGAAGACCCCCACAACCAACGGGTTGTTTCTGGTTGAAAAAGTCACGGTCAATAAAGCCGAATTCCTTAAAAATAAGAATGTTATTTTCGGCGCGACGGCCGTGGGCATCTACGACATCCGGACAACTCCGACCGATATTACCTATCCGGGGCCTGAGATTCACGCAACGGTACTTTCAAACTTATTGAATTCGCAATATCTGGCCTACGATAAATTCGAAGCCGTCAATGCGCCGGCCATGTTTTTTGTGTTTATCCTGATAACTCTCGTCATTTTTATTAAGACCGGCATCCGAACCTCTTCAATTCTGTTTGTGCTTTTTGCAGGCCTGCTGTTCGGTATTCAGAGAAATAATTATCTGCAGGGAGTAACCTTTCAATCTTCGTTTATGTTCTTTGTACTGCTCTCGACCGCTTTCCTGACGGTTTTTATTTATAAGTACTTCTTCCAATCCAAAAAATCCAAAGAAATTAAAAAGGCGTTTTCTAAATACGTTTCGAAAGACGTCGTTGAGGAAATTCTTAAGAATGAAGGCGCCATCGAGTTGCGCGGCAAAAAATATTTCATGAGCGTTTATTTTTCAGACATCCGTGGGTTTACTTCATTTTCTGAAAAAATGGACCCGGTTGAACTATCTGAACTCCTGAATAAATACTTTACGCCGATGTCGGAAGTAATTACCCGGCACCAAGGTACAATCGACAAATACATCGGCGATGCCATAATGGCCATGTTCGGCGCTCCGATCAATTACAAAGATCATGCTCTTCAGGCCTGCAATGCAGCGCTGGGTTGCATTGCCCAGCTTGAAAAACTCAATAGTGATTTTGCACTCAGAAACTGGCCGATAATAAAAATCGGAATCGGTATCAATTCGGGCTACATGAACGCCGGCAACATTGGCTCTGAAACAATTCAGAACTATACCGTCATCGGCGACAGCGTAAACCTAGCCTCGCGGCTTGAAAGTCTGACGAAGGAGCATGAAGTTCAGATTATTATCAGCGAGTTTACCTATGAAATCGTAAAAGCACACTTTAAATGCCGCGAACTTGGTAAGGTCAACGTAAAAGGTAAACTAGAACCGGTAACTATTTATGAGCTGGTCAGTAAGAATTGAAACGAACTAATGTAGGAGTTAATTATGAGCACTGTTTTCTGGGTCTTATACGATCCGAATAAAAAATCGCAGACCGAAAAACTCAGCCAGGAAGAAGCTCAATTTACACTGATGAAAATGCGCACGCGCGAAGTTAATGATTTTCTGATCTGGCGTTCCGACTGGCTGAAATGGAAGCGATTGAAAGAATTTATCGATTCTGAGGCCAGTCCGTTCATGCGCACCTTTATGAATATCGACAAAGAAAAACAGAACAGCCAAACGCACCCCTCGGCCCTCAAAATGAAACCGGTCGACGCCGAAACTGAGAATGTTATTCGGGCTTCGTTTTCAGGTGTTCAGCTTGAAGAAGTCAAAATCAACAACGTGGTCTCAACCGACGAGCCGTTTTTTGACAGTGACCAACTCGCAGATAAAAAAGCCGGAGTCAGCTCGGGTCTTAATTTTAAAGGGTTGAATAAAACAAATGCACTTTCGAACAAGGGCAGCGAAGAAGATAAATACAAACTCGAGCTTTTATTGATTAACCCGCGCGAAATCATGTTTCGTACGTTTGCCAAAGACATCTCATTAAGTGGAACTTTCTGCGAACGGATCATTCCGGACGACTTTCACCATTCTGATTTTGATCTGGTTATTATTAACAAATTCATAACCGACAATCAGTTCAACCGGCTGACTCTCAAAGCCAAACTGGTCATTACCGGAAATTCGCTTTACATTGAGTACCTGCCGATGACAAAAACCCAGAAAGAATCCCTGCGGGCTATGCTCGAATATTATGTTCGGGCGCAAAAGAAGCTAAACCCTTAAAATCCGAAAGATTTGGTATATTGAAAACCTGCAACAAAGTCGTTGTACTTGTTCAAAGCGATATTTGAGCTGTTATTGACCGCACTGACCGAAAACCCCAGCGTTGAGCCGGATGCGAATGCCTTGACGACATTATACGAAAGACCGGCCCGAGTATCGGTTCGCGGTTCTGATTTGTCGGGATAATTCAAACTGCTGATCGCCAGCCTCAGTGTAGTAATCGTTTCCCAGAAACTCGGATACATGTAACCGACTGCGCCGGAAAATTTCCTGAACCTGCTATTGATTCCCTTGGCTGAATTAGAATCTGCCCCGAGATCGTAAAAAATATTATTAAGGCTCTGCTGAGAAAGGAAATGAGTGAATGTCGTTAAAAACTCTACTCGCGAGCCGGAAGAATCGTCATCCGCGCTTGTAAAGCCATAAGCTGTGTCGGCGGCCACCGTCAGGCTGTAACGGATCGCAAAATTAACCGAATGCGGGATTGAAACCTGCGTTTTCAGAAATACCGAGTTCAGCGAGATTTCCCGGGTGGTCGTCGTAACCGGCAAATAAACACTGTACGCGTTTAAAGAGGTCTCGTATCTGTTTGAAATCTTTTTCTCGTCGAAAAAAAATCGGATCGGCAAAGAAACCAGCGCCTGAAGTGCGTCGGTCGACTGCAATGTGCTGTTCGGACGGAATTTGCTGTCCATGGTGTAATTGTCGAGCACAGCCAATGTGGGTTCAAAAACAAAATTAAATCTGTCAAAAGCCTTCTGCGAAATCGAAAATCCGTATCCCAGTACATTTCCGTTCAGGCTGTCGTCAAAAGAGTCCGGCGAAAGATTAATAGTGTCGGCATCGAAGTTATAACCCAACAAAAGCGTAATATTGGTTTTTTTGCTGTTATCAAAATAATTCTGATATCGAATTGTTTTATCGATCAGGGCTTCGGTCATTGAATCCAGCTGAGCATCACCGGAAACATCCAATGAATTTTCAAGGTTGTTAAGAGCCCTCTCATACTCGGCCAGTTCAAACTGAATTAGTCCGATGTAATAATACGCGCGCGCGGTCGCTACATTGGCAACATCTGAATTTTTAACAAATGTCTGAAAGTTAACAAGCGCCTCGCTGTAATTTCCCTGGCGGGTCTGAATCAGGGCATAGTAGTAATACCAATTAGGATAATTGTCGCGGCTGACTTTAATTGTTTCCAGCAGCTCTACCGCCTGTTTATAATTCTGCTTGTTGTAATGCTGAATTATCTGGTTAACAATATTTTCGGAATTCTGCGCAAGTGCCGTTGAATTCGCACTGACAAATACGAGAGGAAAAATGAGTACCAACAATATTCTTTTCATCTGCGTAGTCACAACTTTTAGTTAGAGGGTTGAGTAATAATCTTAACTTTACTTTTATCAAATCTTCGTGTTGCCGCATCATCAATGATCTGGGTGTTGCCGGTATTCAGATTATCCAGCGGAGCTGTTGGCGGCGGAGGAGCCGCGCCATCAGGGCGAGCAACTACGCCGGGTGGCGGAGGATTTTTTGCTGCGCCGGGATCTTTTGGCTTTTTCTTAACTTCTGTATCGGTGTCGATCTGTTTCATTTCTTTTTCAGGTACTTTTATCGGAGGGGCGGGAACTTCATTTTCTTTAGCCTGAGACTTTTCGCCCTTTTCAATCACGACGGGCTCGGTTGTGGGTGCGGTACCTGTTGCCGAAACCGTCTGAAAAGAAACCTGTCCTTTAAGGGTAATAACTTCCGTTACTTTTGTTACCGAGCTGTAAGACGTAACAAACTCAGTTCCCCGCACGCCGGCAACCGCCGTTGCGGTACGGACTTCAAATTTACTGTTTTTATTATCGTATTTTTGCTCAACTTTACTTCGGACTTTTCCTTCGAGTAAGTTCAGGTTAACATTTTTGTCGGTTGGGGTATTCGTATACTTTTCAATTTTCAGCTTGGTATTCGGAGAAATATTCAAAATATTCCGGTCTGACATAACAATCTTTGCGCGCGAATCAACTCCGGAAATGATCGTATCACCGACCTGAACCTTGGAACTGACTTTCGCATCTGATGTTCCGCCACCGCTTTCAATTTTTACAACGCCTTTTACGACCATAAAAGTGCCGTATTCAGCTGCAAGCAGATTTTGCGTAAACAGAAACACACTGACTAATAAAATTTTTTTCATTTTTTCTCCTCGGACATGCAGAGAATATGATCTGATTTATTAAAAAAATAGGCAAGTTGCAATCAGAAAACTGGCGCTACGACTTAAGCCCAGACTCAGAGTTTTTTTTCAGCAGGTATTCACCGAACAAGGCCATCAACACACCAACAACGATAAAGATGTCCGCAATATTAAAAACGCCTGTGCGCAGAGGCCCCCACAATTCGATCAGCATGAAGTCAATGACATGGCCGTCTTCATGAAAAACACGGTCCCAGAGGTTACCGAATCCACCGGCCAGAATAAAGGTATATGCATACAGATTTACCTTGAGATTCTCTTTTTTGATAAGATACCAGAGCATACCGCCAAGACCTAAAAACACAATAAGCGCAAAAATAACAAATCGGACGCCTCTGGACCAACCGCCACCTAGACCTAAAAAAGCTCCCGGATTTTCCGCGTACACAAATTGAAACAGCCCATTCAGAAAAGAAATTGAATTCTTTCCCATGAGCTCATTGATGGCCCAGTATTTCGTTGCCTGATCAAGACCGAAAATCAAAATCAACAATGTGAAAATAACAATTATTCGATACCTAAAACTCATAGAATTTAGCTTTGCTTTCAGCCCGCTCTTTTAAACGCACTGACGGCCGCAAGCGATTGGCATTTCGATCCGCAGAGTATTTTTCAAGCTGGCTCCGGATATAATGAGCGCCAACACTATCGGCGTACTTCAGTAGTCCACCCCTGAACGGAGGAAAGCCGGTGCCCATGATCATGGCCAGATCGACTTCGTTCGGAGTTGCTACAATTTTATCGAGATCAAGTGCCAGCGCACATTCGTTCACCATAGCAAAAACACCACGCTCGATACATTCCTGGTCTGAAAAAGGATTGGTTGGTTCGCCAAGGCCGATTTCAGCATAGATAGATTTATCCATTTCAGTCTTGCGGCCTGAATCATCATACTTATAAAAGCCCAGATTTGTTTTTTGACCCAGTCGCAACTTATTTTTTTCAAGCACCTGCATCAACGGCGGAATTTCCACACGATCGGGAAACGCCTTTTTAAAAATATTCAGAACCTTTACACACACATCCAACCCGACACTGTCCATCAGCTCAAATGGCCCCATCGGCATTCCGAACTCATACACATAAGCCTTATCAACCTGTTCGACACTCATACCTTCAGCCAGTAAAAATGCAGCTTCGGCCATGTACGGTAATAAAAGCCGGTTCACCAGGAAACCTGCGCCGTCTTTCACAACAACAGGTATTTTGCCCATTTTTTTTGCAAGTTCAAAAACCGTAGCAATTGTTTCATCCGAAGACTTTTCCCCCCGGATCACTTCGACAAGCGGCATTTTATGAACCGGACTGAAAAAATGCATTCCCGCAAAGTTTTCCGGCCGCGGATGACCCTTTGCAATTTCATTGACGCTCAATGAAGACGTATTGGTAACAATAATCGCATCGTCGCGCATTTGTGCAGCCGCCTGAGCAATTACCTTTTGCTTAACTCCTAAATCTTCGACGATGGCTTCAATTGTCAGATCAATAATTTTAAATCCCGAAAAATCCAGTGTGGCCGAAACCAACGCCATTTTTTGGGTCAATTGATAATTATCGATGACTTTTTTCTTTAAAAGTTTCATCCACAGATCGCGCGCATGTTTAAGTGCCTTGCCATTGGCTTCATGTGAAATATCTTTTACGCGGACATCTATTCCCTTATCGGCCGCAACGTATGCGATGCCGCCACCCATTGTGCCGGCGCCCAGCACCCCGAGACGTTTCACTGGCTTGGCTTTAACTCCCGAACTGACGCCGGTCTGTTTTTTAACCATTTCGGTCAGATAAAAAACATGGATCAGATTTTTTGAAATATCGGTAACGGCACAGTCTGCGAAATAGTCTTGCTCGATCTGCAGCGCCTGCGCCCTATCGTTCATGCCAAAAGTTTTCATCACAACATCGAGTGCCGCAATCGGAGCGGGATAATGACCCTTCGTCAGCTTAAGCACTCCTTGTCGGGCTTTTTTAAAAACGATACTCTTTAAAGGGCCTTCCAGAAGTTTATTGAGTGCGCCCCGTGGCTGAAATACTTTTTTACGCTTCTTTGCACCTTCAGAAATAATTTTCAGAATCTGATCCGCTGCAAAGCCCTCTAGCAAATTCGGATGTACGACATAATCAACCAGTCCGCTTTTCTGGGCTTTTTTAGCATTCAAAAGCTTGCCCGCCAGAATCACATCTAATGCGGCCTGCAAGCCGATAACTCTCGGTAGGCGCACGCAGCCGCCGAATCCCGGCAAAATACCAAGTTGGGTTTCAGGTAATCCGATTCGCGTTGAAGAATCATCTGTTGCTATTCGATAATCGCAAGCCAAAATCAGCTCGCAGCCGCCGCCGGCGCACGCACCGTTAACCAACGCCAATGTCGGCATCGGCAGATCTTCGATCATATTGAAAATTTCCTGTCCGGAACGTACAGCTGCCCGAACCTGATCTTTTGTTGTCAGTGCTCTGATTTCTTCGATGTCTGCACCGGCAATAAAAATTTTCGGCTTGGCCGACTTAAACACCACCATTTTGTAAGAATGAGCTTCGTGCCGCAGTTTTTCGATGTGAGCTTTCAGTTCGATCATAACCGGAGTTGAAAGCTTATTTACTTTTTCATTCGGAAGATCAAAAGTTAAAACTGCAATGTCGTCCATTCCTGCTTTTTGTTTTGAAAATATAATTGCTGCCATTTTGACTACCCTTCATTCTCGATAATAACTGAACCACCCTGACCGCCACCGATACACAAAGTTGCAAGTCCAAACTCGGTATTACGCCGACGCATTTCCTTCATCAGTGTCAGAACAAGTCTGCTACCTGTTGCCCCAACCGGATGTCCCAGCGCTACTGCGCCGCCATTGACGTTCAGAATATCCGAGCGCAATTCGCCAATCTTTCCCGATAGGCCAATTTTGATTCCGAATTCATTCGAATCAAAAGCCTTTTGATTTGCCATAACCTGAGCTGAAAAAGCCTCATTCAGTTCAACCAACCCGATATCTTTCATGGTAAGACCCGCTCTTTTAAGCGCGATCGGGGTTGAATAGGCCGGCCCCATCCCCATACGCTCGGGCTCTAGACCTGCATAGGCGTAGCCTCTGATCCGCACAAGAGGTTTATATTTTATTGCCTCTGCTTTTTCACGCGACATCATCAGAACAACTGCCGCACCATCCGTAATCGGACAGGAATTTCCGGCAGTAATTGTTCCAGTGGTCTTATCAAAAAATGGTTTTAACTTGGCAAGCGCTTCAAGCGTTTGCCCTTCACGCGGCCCGATGTCTTCAGTCAGAGTTTCTTTATAATCCGGCGGCAAATACAACGGCGTAATTTCTTCCGCCAGTTTTGCCCTCGCCGCAACGGCTTTCTGATGCGAGCATAAAGCATACTCATCCTGCTCACGCCGGGTGATTCCGAATTCTTTTGCGATCACTTCGGCCGTCATCCCCATGTTCATTCCGACGAAAGGATCGGTTAACCCTTCGAGCAGGGCCACAATCGGTTTGTATTTTGATCTGGCCATCGGAGCCAGCGTCACCATTTCTTTTATCTGCGACAAATCGGCTCTGAACCAAGCCCAGAGGGCCGCAAGTCGTGCACCCGCTGTTCGGGCAGTTGCCAGGCGCTCAATAATCTGGGTAATGGCCGTCGGAAAAATCAGTGGCATTTGCGACATATTTTCAGTGCCACCTGCAACGACCATATCCATTGTTCCGGATTTTATTCGCTCAAATCCGGTCGTGATACTTTCAAGTGCCGAAGCGCAATTACGATGAACTGTTAATGCAGAGGTTTTGATCGGAAATCCGGCGTTCAGCGCAACAACTCGCGAAATATTAACGGCATCTGCCGGCGAACCGGTGTTACCCATAATCACTTCATCGACGTGATTAACGTCAAGGTTGGTCCGCGCAATCAGTTCCTTCAAAGCGGTTTGCCCGAGCAACGAGGCATGCACATTCTTGAGTTTTGTTCCTGATTTTGCAAAAGGTGTGCGTACACCTTCAACAATAACCACATCGCGCGGACTTTTAGGCATCGAACTCATATGAACTCCTCTGATTTTTTAAGACATGAGGTAATTATTTAACCCTGAATTTCTCTGACTTGCAATTGACGCTTGCTTCCATGTTTGACCAAGGGCTGAATTTTAAGATTTGTGCTTTTTAAAACTCAGACTTAGAATAAACACTCTACAAAATGAGGTTAAGTTTGGGAAATATGAGTGACAAATCAATTGATAAATCCGCAGCTGAGATTTCTAGTTTCGAAAAAGAAGCACTTGAGTTTCATCAAAAAGGCCGACCTGGTAAAATCGAGGTCATTTCAACAAAAGATTGCAATACAGAAAAGGCCCTTTCGCTAGCCTACTCTCCCGGCGTAGCTGCCCCCTGCAAGGCCATCGCTAAAAATCCGGAAAAAGTCTTTGATTACACAAGTAAAGGAAACCT
>JANOJH010000535.1:0-1718 GCA_031408135.1 Bdellovibrio sp.
CTCGTATTTAAACTCTGTAAAAATCCGGGTGTCTTTGAAAAGAGTTTTTTCGTACCCTGCACCTATTGAAAAACCTTTTGTGTTTTTGACATCATACCCGCCCGGAAACTCATCGGTGAGCACGCCACCTGCTATTGCTCTTTCCTCAATGGTGCTAACCGCAAAACTGTTAGTGGAACTCCAGTGGATTCCAAATTTCAAATAGGGAGTATTGCCAGGGCTCCGGAAATTATACCTGATCCCGAATGGAATTTTCAAGCTAGTAAATTCGGCAAATACATCTTCTCTTATCACATCACCTGCAAAAGTGCCTTCATAATACCCCTGGTAAAAGCTCTTATTGTACCACGTTTCCAACGAGAAAACCACACGGTCAAAAACCCGTGGTGAGTATATTTCAAGACCTCCTCCACCCGCTACGCTGTTGCCCTGGAAGGGGATCAACTTAAAATGATCGTAGGTTAAGTGCGAGTTTACGTAACTGGCAAAAATTACGATATCCAATTTGGCAAGTGGCCGCAGGTTCTGTTTAGCAATATCTGTCTTTTTGCATTGGTTGTATTTGAATACTACTTTGCTTAGTGAACCTTCTGCAAATGAAGCCCTGTTGGCATTCATCTCGCAATCCAGCATCATGTAGTTTAAAATACCTATGTATTTGCTATCTCGTTTAATTTTTAGATCGTTTTGTGGCCCTACTTGTTCATCCTTCGGTTTTGGCAGCACAGTCAGTGTATCGTTTCTCTCCACAAGAAAGAACTCAATATACTGGTATAACGTAAGGTAGCCCTGCACCAAAATCTTGGCAAATACCTTTCTGTTTTTGACGCTGTCAATTGGAAGTTCTATGGACTTATAAAGCCTGTCGCCAAAAATTCCATAGCCTTGAATATCTGTGGCTGCATAAGTTGAGGTTGCGCCTTTGCGCGTTTCCCTGAAGGCACACCCTTCGATACTTTTTTTACCTGATTGATAAGCTGCAAAGCCCTTCACTGTATCTCCACCGTTCTTTACGATGTAGCCCGGGCGAAAATCCTGGGCAGAAAGTAATGTTGGGATAAACATAACCACACATGTCACTAAAAAAATGACTAAATACATTCTTGTTACTCTCTTTGCCATTCTGTTTGTTTTGATATTAATCTTATCCTCTTATTTCATATTCAAATCCAGAATGACATCATACAAAGTGTTAAGCTCTATGATTTCGAGATTTACAAATCTCGAAGAATCTTTTAGAGTATTTTTGGCTATATAGACTCGTTTAAACCCCATTCTGTCAATTTCCCGCATGCGCACTTCAATAGAAGGAACTTTCTTAAGCTCTCCAGTAAGCCCTACATCCGCCACAAACACGGTATCATTGGGGATAGCTTTGTCTTTCACAGATGAAACAATACACATGATAATTGCTAGACTTACGGATTGTTCCTTAAGCAGGAGCCCTCCCGTTGTTTTAATGACCACATTTTTGTCGTAAAGGTTAATCTTACCTCTTTGTTCCAGGATAGAAATCAGGGTATTTAATTGATCTCTTCTCAAGCACTCTGCGATTCTTGATGGGTAAGGAGTGAATGACTTAGAGACGAGACTTTCAATTTCCACAATAATGGGACGTGTCCCCTCTTTGATCACAGTTAAGGCACATCCTGAAACCTTTGGTCCTTCTCCCCTTTGAGTCATTCACTCCTTACCCATCAAGAATCGCAGAGTGCTTG
>JANOJH010000537.1:0-14373 GCA_031408135.1 Bdellovibrio sp.
TTAACAACATCCCGAAACTGTCTGCACTTCAGATTTTACCCTTCTCACTCACCCATACTACCCAAAAACCAAAGCTTCCTTGACTAAGCTTTTGTCCTCTATAATCATGTGCTTACATGAATAAAATCCAGAAAATTTTTATCAGCGGCCTGATCAGCTTTTTACCTCTGGCCGTGACGATTTACATCGTATACGCAGGCGTAACAATCGTAGAAAACTTGCTCGGAAATTTTCTGCGAAATGTTTTGCCTGACAATTTCTACATCCCAGGTTTCGGCTTTTTAACCACGTTAATTTTAATATTTTTGCTAGGCCTGCTACTGAACAATTTCGTAACCGCAGGTTTGCTTCACAAGTTACAGGAAAAATTAACCGAAGTGCCGTTAATCAAGGTGGTTTACTCCCCGCTTCGGGATTTAATGAATCTGTTTTCAAAAAACGGCAAAAATACCATGCAGAAAGTGGTGCTGGTGCAATTTGACGGCGGTAAAGAAGTTCTGGGTTTGGTTACACGAGAACATTTTCTTGATTTGGACCCGAACTTGCGGATCAATCCTGAAAAAATTGCGGTATATGTGCCGATGAGCTACGGGCTTGGTGGATATACGATACTGGTGCATAAAAATCAGGTGACGCCGCTGAATATACCGGTGGAAAAAGCGATGAGTCTGGCGTTGACGGCGTGGATTAAAACAGACACATCACAGAAATAATTTAGAGATTTGGAGAACTCATGCATGTAGGTATTCCTTTAGAAATTTCAGCGAATGAGTCGAGAGTAGCGGCAACGCCGAAGACGGTTCAACGTTTAATTAAGCAGGGCTTCAGTGTATTTATTCAGGCTGGCAGTGGATTAAAATCTTCGTGTTCGGATGCAGACTATCAGGGGGCCGGTGCGGTTATTGTAGCGGATGCGGCTTCGCTTTATTCGCAGGTGCAGATTGTGCTAAAGGTGCAGCCTTTAACTAAAGCTGAAATTGCGCTGGTGAAATCAGGCACAATGGTGGCGTCGTACTTGTGGCCGGCGCAAAATGCAGAGTTATTAAATATGCTGGCTGCGCGCAAGATCAACGCGATTGCCATGGATGCGATTCCGCGGATTTCACGCGCGCAGAAGATGGACGTTTTGTCGTCGATGGCGAATGTTGCCGGTTACCGCGCAGTAATCGAAGCGGCAAATCATTTCGGTAAGTTTTTAAATGGTCAGATTACAGCGGCCGGTAAAGTTGAACCTGCAAAAGTATTGATTATCGGTGCCGGTGTGGCCGGGCTTGCGGCTATCGGTACGGCAAATTCTCTGGGTGCGGTTGTTCGAGCGTTTGATACCCGTAAAGAAGTGGGCGAGCAGATTGAAAGTATGGGGGCGAAGTTTTTAACGGTTGATATTCAGGAAGACGGCGCAACAGCTACCGGCTATTCAAAAGAGATGAGCTCGGCGTTTATTGCGGCTGAAATGGCATTATTTCGTGCGCAGGCTAAAGAAGTTGATATTATAATTACCACGGCGCAGATTCCGGGGCGTCCGGCACCGAAACTTATTTTAAAAGATATGGTTGAAGTGATGAAGGCCGGTTCGGTGATTGTGGATTTAGCGGCCAGCAGCGGCGGCAATTGCGAACTGACACGGCCTGATGAAATTTATGTTTACAAGGGTGTAACGATTGCCGGAAGAGTGGATCAGTTACCGGCGCAGGCCAGTGGCCTTTACGGAAATAACTTATGTCATTTGCTAGATGATATGGGAAAAGCCGCAAATTTTAAAATTGATATGAACGATGATATCGTCAGCCGCGCGATGGTGGTTTATGATGGCGCAATCAATTGGCCGCCGAAGCCTTTAAGTGTTGCGGCTAAGCCGAAGCTTGCGCCACCGCCTCAGAAAATAGGCCCCACTCCCGAAGAAGTTGCGCGTAAGAATGCTCTGACGATGACCTGTGTGTTGGTAGCTTTGGGTGCATTTTTATTTTTGATCGGCCTTGTTGCGCCGCCTGAGTTTTTATCGCACTTTACGGTTTTTGTGCTTTCGTGTTTTATCGGCTGGCAGGTGGTTTGGAATGTTTCGCACTCGTTGCATACGCCGCTGATGAGCGTCACTAATGCTATTTCTGGAATTATCATTGTGGGCGGAATTCTGCATATCGAAAATGATATTAAGAGCCCGATAACAATTCTGGCCGTTGTCGCGGTATTAGTGGCAACAATTAATATTGCGGGCGGGTTTTTTATTACCCATCGCATGTTAAAAATGTTTAGAAAGTAGGAATTTGATGAGCACCGGATTACAAACAGCTTCGTACATTGCAGCCAGTATTCTTTTTATTATGAGCCTTGGTGGCCTTGCTAATCAAGAAAGTGCCAAGCGTGGAAATCTTTACGGTATAATCGGCATGGGCTTGGCGATCATCGCTACCGCACTCGGTGAATCGACCAATGGGCATGCGATTTTAATTGCGGCCATGGCGGTGGGTTCGGTGATCGGAATTATTGTTGCTATGAAAGTTGAAATGACATCGATGCCGCAGCTGGTGGCTATTCTGCATAGCTTCGTGGGTTTAGCAGCAGTACTTGTGGGTTTTGGCAGTTATATTAATCCACACACGCAGACTTTAACCGGTGCTGCCTATTCCATTCACTTAACTGAAATTTACTTGGGTATTTTTATCGGTGCCGTTACGTTTACGGGTTCGATTATCGCGTGGGGCAAGCTACAAGGTAAGATTATGAGCCGGCCTTTAATGTATCCGGGCCGCCATCTGGTGCTAGTGGGAATTGTTTTGGCTTCGATATTTATTCTTCTTCGCTTTTTAAACGTAACACCTGATTCCGGTTTGCAATTGCTTATGATCATGACGGCACTATCTTCAATCCTCGGGATTTTACTTGTCATGGCTATCGGTGGCGCAGACATGCCAGTTGTGGTTTCAATGCTGAATTCGTATTCGGGTTGGGCTGCGGCAGCTGCGGGCTTTATGCTAAGTAATGACTTGTTAATCGTAACTGGCGCACTGGTTGGTAGTTCGGGCGCGATACTTTCTTACATTATGTGTAAAGCCATGAACCGATCTTTCTTTTCGGTCATTTTCGGTGGCTTCGGCGCAAACGAAGGCCAAACCACATCCAGTCAGGTTATCGTCGGTGAAGTTAAGCCGATCCATATCGATGAAACTGCAGAATTATTAAAAGAATCTAAGCATGTGGTGATTGTGCCGGGTTTCGGTATGGCCACTGCAAAAGCGCAGCATGCGGTTTACGATCTGGTAAAAAAATTAAACACGAACGGCTGCAAAGTAACGTTTGCGATTCACCCGGTGGCCGGCCGCTTACCGGGCCACATGAATGTTTTGTTGGCCGAAGCCAATGTACCTTATGATATTGTTTTAGAAATGGATGAAGTAAATCCTGAGCTGCCTGAAACTGACGTTGTCATGGTGATCGGTGCTAACGACATCGTTAATCCTTCAGCGCTTGATGATCCGAGTAGTCTTATTTACGGCATGCCGGTAATTGAAGTGTGGAAAGCTAAAACCGTTATTGTTTCAAAACGTTCGATGGCGGCAGGTTACGCCGGCATTGAAAATCCGCTATTCTACAAAGACAATACCCGTATGCTTTACGGCGATGCTAAAAAAACCGTTGATGCACTGGTAGCGGCACTTTAAACGCGCGTTTTTAACCAC
Organism: Bdellovibrio sp.; assembly: GCA_031408135.1. Lineage (GTDB taxonomy): Bacteria > Bdellovibrionota > Bdellovibrionia > Bdellovibrionales > Bdellovibrionaceae > Pseudobdellovibrio. The sequence continues at coordinate 3,678 of JANOJH010000537.1, forward strand.
GCGATCATCGACTGCACCGGTTGCCCGCTGCCGCCGGCAAAACTTAATGCCCCCGTTGCTTTATCATTCCAGCTGTAAACATCAAGGTGCGCCCATTTTTTTCCACCGCAGAACTTTTCTAAGAAAAGTGCGGCGGTAATTGCGCCACCGAAACCGTCCGCTGAATTTTTAAAATCGGCAAAGTTCGACGACATACTTGAAAAATACTTCTGCACAAGCGGCATACGCCAGTTGGGTTCACCGCTGGCTTGGCCGGCCGCCTGAATCTGCGCCGCCAGTTGGTCATCATTCGTAAATAGCCCCGCCATATCGGCGCCCAGCGCCACTTTGATGGCACCCGTAAGCGTGGCAATATCGATTAAAAACTCAGGTTCATCTATTCCTTTTTTGGTAGCGGCCACATCCATAACATCGGCTAAGACTAAACGGCCTTCGGCATCGGTGTTATCGATTTCAACAAGTAAGCCTGCGCGTGAACGGTAAACATCACTTGGGCGCATGGCTTTTGAATCAACACAGTTTTCGGCAAGTGCTAAATAAAAATCGAGCGGACGCTCGTAATTAGTATGTATGGCCCAGTACGCAAGGCCCACAACAGCAGCTGCTCCGCCCATGTCTTTTTTCATTAAGCGCATGGCGCCTGAGGGTTTAATGTCGAGGCCGCCGGTATCAAAAGTAATTCCTTTTCCGACAAATGCGATGGGCTTTTTGTTTGATTTTTTTGTCGGACGGTACTTAATGTGCACCATTCGCGCCGGAGTTTCTGATCCTTTACCCACCGCCAGCAGCAGATTCATACCTTCAGTTTCAAGACGCTTCGTGCCCCACACTTCAAGCTTTACACTTTTAGGAAAGTTCAACTGGTTTTTGATCAGGGCTTCAAGTGTCTCGGGATTCATTTCGTTGGGCGGTAAATTAACCAAATGCCTTGCCAGTTGCACGGCACTGGCTTCATGTTGAAACTTGGCAATTAGTTTAGTGTCGAGTTTAGCCGGTTTTTTTCTGCCTAATAGTTTCAAATTAATTATTTGTTTTTTAATTTCAATTTTGCTGAAGGTGTTTAAAAAATTATAGGCCGCAAGTTCAAGGCCGATTACGGCTGCTCGCACAGTGCTTTCACTGGCCTCAACAAAATTCAATTCGATGCGCTCAAGCTGCTGCGTTTTAAACGAAGCTAAGAGTCCACCCGTCTGATCCCTGAAAAATCCGTAAGCTGATTCATCAAGTAAGCCGCCATGCGTACCTTTTTTGCTTTCAAAGTATTGTAGAATCCAGACCGGTCCGTTCTGGCCGGTGAAGTGCAGCATCTTTTTTTCATACGTTAGGTTGCGTGAGTAGCCGTGGAGCCCTGCGATTTTTCGGATCTCTGTCTTTTTTGTGGCGGCCGAGCCGGCCTCCAGCAGATAGACATATCCATCGGCCTTTGCGCCCGAATTTATCTCAAACTGAAAACCCGAATTTAAGACTGAATGCGTGCCCATGGAAACTCCTATCTAACGTGTGTTTAATAAGCTATAATTTTGCCTTAAGTATGACAAGCCGATCAACAAATAACATTCCAGGTAAAGGCAAACTCCAGCTCAAGCTGGGTCTTTACAATCTTGAAAATTTATTTCTGTTGCTCGATGAGGAAGTGCCGGAACATTACCAAAAATTGAACGAAGCGCAGTGGCAGAAGCTTTCAAGTTCGGTCTATGATCCGAAGCCTCTGGCTAAATGTCAGCAGATTGCCGCTATAATTAATGAGAATTCGCCCGATATTATGATGCTCTGTGAAGTCGGTGGTGTTGAATCACTGAATAATTTTAATAAATTATTCTTAGAAAGCCGCTATAATGTGGCGATTATGGAAGGCAACTCCGACCGCAATATCGATGTGGGGTTTTTAGTCAAAAAAGACTCGCCGTTTTTTTTCGATATTGCAAGTAACCGGTTACGGCCCCTGCACTATCTTTATCCGCACGAAACCACTTCAAAAAAAATCGGTTATCCCATTAAAGGCCATTCGCAATTTTTTTCGCGCGACTGCGCCGAACTGCGCCTCTTTACCAAATCCAAGGAAAATCCGTTTTTGATTATCCTGCTGACCCATCTGAAATCCCGCTTGGATCCCGAGCGGATCGATCCGGGCGGTCTCGAAAGACGCGCGGCCGAACTCAGAACCTGCCTTGAAATTTACAAAGAAATTAAACTTCAATACAAAGATACGCCGATCGTTTTTTCAGGAGACATGAACGGCTTTGCCGGAATACCGAATACCGATGCTGAATTTTTGCCGATTTATTCCGATACCGATCTTCAGGATGTTCTTGAGCTTGCAAACGTAAGTATCGACAAGCGCTCGACATTTTACCAGATTAAAAACGGCGGCAAGTGTGAAGGTAAGCAAATCGACTATTGTTTTATTTCGGATAACTTAACAGACAAATTAGTCAAAACTGATGCGCAAGTTTACCGCTACAAAGATGAGTTCGGCTCGCCACTTGATATTCCTAAAACAATCGACGATAAACTGAAATTGGCTTCGGATCACTACCCGCTTTTTTTTAAACTTGAAAACCTCGATTATTGATGAGAGCCTGATCTCACATGAGTCTTAAAAAGATGCAAAACACAGAATTCAAAATTACAACAACAAGCGTATTTGTTGAATCCGAATCTGATCCTCAGCTTCATCGTTATTTTTTCGCTTACAAAGTTTCTATCAAAAATATCGGCAGCAGCACGGCACAACTGATGAGTCGCCACTGGATAATTACCGATGCTCTCGGACACACTGAAGAAGTGCGCGGCCCGGGCGTCGTTGGCCTGCAACCTAAAATTACCGGCGGCCAATTTTTCGAATACGACAGCGCCTGCCCGCTCCGCACAAGTTCCGGCTCCATGAAGGGCTTCTTCCAATTTATCGACGAAAACGGCGAAACCTTCGACATCGAAATCCCCGAATTCTTTCTCATCGCCCCAACCGCCGTCCACTAAAAATGTACGCCGTACCTAATCCCCCCGAGTTAGATGCAAATGTCCACTGTGTCTAAAATTCTGGTTACTGGTTTTCAGCCATTTCTTGGCGCAGATACTAATCCGAGCGAACTGCTTTCGCTTGAACTTTCGAAAAATATATCTGGAGTTGATTCCCTGGTTTTGCCGGTTGAGTTTGGCAAAGCTTTCGAAGTCTTAAATTTACATTTGCAGAACCGAAGTTATGATCACGTTTTGATGTTAGGGCTTGCCGCTGGCCGCAAGAAAATAGGCTTTGAAAAAATCGGGCTCAACTGGGTACACACCGAGCATCGAGATGAAGGCGGCACACTGCCGGAATCCGGCCCCATCCAAGCGGATTTGCCGCTCGCCTTGTTGTCGCCGGTTAATATCGAGAAATACTGTGCAGCTCTCAAAACTGATAGTCATCCAGTCGAAATTTCATTTTCGGCCGGTACCTTTGTTTGCAACGATCTCTATTTCAGGGTTCTCAGCACATTCCCGAAGCTCAATGCCATTTTTATTCATGTTCCCTCCGCTCAGGAAATAGAACTGCCGCAGCAACAAAAAATCATTAAAAGATTAATCGAACTGCTTAACAATTCCGGAAATTAGTTCTGCTTACTGTTTTCCTGGGGGATTCGGTACGGCGTACCTTATGGGGATCGTAGAAATTTTTCCCAGCCTGATTGATTTTTTCTGTAGACGTAGCGCTCGTGAAGACGGCCGGATTTGCCGAACCAGAATTCGATTTCGGTTGGCAGGATGCGGTATCCGCCCCAGTGAGGTGGGCACGGAATGACTTGGGATTTAAATTTTTGTTCGAGAGCTGTTAGCTTTTCCTGAAAACCGACAAAGGATTCGATTTTTTCGGATTGATGCGAGGCCCATGCGCCGATCTGGCTTAAGCGTGGACGAGTTGTAAAATACTTTTCGGATTCGCTACGCGGAAGTTTTTCAGCAAATCCTTCGATTCGGATCTGCTGATCGAGATGAGACCAGAAGAAATCTGCTGAGACTTTTTTATTTGTTTCGATATCACGAGCTTTGCGACCATCGTAATTAGTAAAAAACGAAAATCCCCCATCACTCATTCCTTTAAAAAGAACAATTCGTACTGATGGTTGATTTTCGTTATTTACAGTTGCGAGTGCCATGGCGTTAGCGTCTGGCACTCCTTTGATCTGTGCCGCTTTATATAATTTTAAGAAATTCTCAATAGGATCATTCTTAAAATCAAAGCTCATATTTAAAAAACTACTTCTTAGGCTTAGCAGCCGGTGCCGCTGCTGCTGGCTTCGCGCCGGCTTTTACGATCTCAAGTAATTCAACTTCGAAAACCAAAGTTGAATTTGCTGGAATACCTGGACGACCTGCAGGTCCGTAGGCTAATTCAGGTGGAATTACTAACTTCCACTTAGAACCGACCTTCATCATCTGAAGCGCTTCTGTCCAACCCGGGATTACACCCGCAACCGGAAACTCTGCAGGTTGACCGCGGTCAACTGAAGAATCGAACTTAGTTCCATCGATTAGAGTTCCAGTGTAGTGACACTTAACGCTGTCTTCTTTTTTCGGCATTGGGCCATCGCCCTCTTTAACTACTGAATACTGCAGACCAGAAGCTGTAACTTTTACGCCAGCAGCTGTTTTATTTTTCTCGAGGAAATCGGCTGATTTCTTTTTGTTCGTTTCACCTTCTTCAGTTTGCTTTTTCATTGCCATTTCCTGAAGCTTCATCATCGCTTTCTGAATTTGCTCTTCTGTCATTTCAGATTTTCCGGTCGTTGCATCAGATAATGATGCCGCCAGAGTTTTCGGATCGATCTCGATATTCTGGGCTTTCAGATTTTTACCGATCTGTTGACCGATAGCATAGGATGCCTGACCTTTATCTGATTTAAGATCGGGTTTATTACACGCCGTTAAAGTCAACATAAGACCTGCAGCTGCGATTACTAATAGTTTACTCATTTGATGTTCCTTTCATTGAACTTTAAATGTTGTCTTCAATACCAAAGCATGATCGAATTCCTTAGGATTTCAAACACATAACATGCTGCACACACTAATTTATTTCACCGCATTGTTCGCACTTTCAACTTCTGCCAACTGGGCAAAACTCAATCAAATGCCCGTCGAAGTGCTCGGTTTTTACCGCTTGGGAATCGCAGCCTTACTACTCGGACTCTTCATTTTGATCCGAAAACCCCTTCCCTTACCGAAGTTCGACCGGAATGTTCTCTGGGTCATCGGGTCTGGATTTTTTTTCTTTTTGCACCTCTGGACGTATAAATATGCCGCAAAAAACACGTCGGTTTCGAACATGATGATTATCTTTTCATCTAATCCGATCTGGGCCTCAATCGGCGCCATCACCTTTTTTGGGGAAAAGCTCAGCAAAAGGCTGATCTTGGCTTACTTACTTGCACTGGCTGGAGTGTATCTTTTAGTTGCCCATGACCTCAGTGTCGGTGCCGGCGTCAGCCTCGGCGATTGGTCGGCCGTGCTTTCGGCGCTGCTTTATGCGGCTTACATGCTGACCGGAAAGAAAGCCCGGCATTTTTTCGACAATACTTACTATGCTTTAATTCAATACGCCGTTTGCGCCCTTTGCTTCGGTTTCTGTATCCTCGGCACCGGCGCCGCGATGACCGGCTATTCCGCGGTTTCGTGGGTGGCCGTCATGGGTCTTGTGCTGTTACCGACATTTTTGGGACATTTCAGCTTCACTTATCTGGTGAAGCACATGGATTTAAGCCTGATGACAACGGGCAAATTGATCGAGCCCGTTATTGCTTCAATTCTGGCCTATTTTATTTTCAGCGAAACCATCACCCGAAACGCCTGGCTATCATTTGCTTTAACAGGAACAGCTGTTGTGATTCTGCTAGGGCCGGGGCTGCTTAATTTCGTTCGCAAAAAAATTAAGACTGCTTCTTGAGATAGTCGATGGTCTCGCGGTCTGAACCTTCAAATTCTACATTGGGGTTACGGTTTGTGAGTGAATAAGTGTACATCGGGTCATAATACCAAACGAGGAGTTTTTCGATCCAGACGCGATTTGATTCAAGTAGCCCGAGTTCTGAAAACTGCGTCTGCGAATATTTAAGATCCGCGAGCAATTCCTGGCTTCGAACCCCGCCCAGCTTTTTAGCGATGCGATTGATGGCATCAATGTACTTCTGAAAAATCGCGGCTTCCGGGCAAATATAATCTTCGAAAATATTTTCAATTCTGGCTTCGAGCGGAACTTTCATTTTTATGACAGTCGAAGCGCGCAGCTTATCAAAAAATTTTTCTGGCAGATACAGCCTGCCGATCAGCCGGCTTTCATCTTCAAAAAGAATCGGCTTTTGTATCGGCCTTTGTTCCAACACGTTCTGTAATTTAATTATTTCATAACAAAGCTGATTTTCAAAAGTGGCCTGCGCCGGTTGCGGATTTTTCATCGCACCAAACGCCGAGCCGCGATGCTGCGCCAGATTTTCAAGATCCACTGCCGGATAAAATCTGGCCGCTTCTCGCAGGATTTTAGTTTTGCCGCTGCCAGTGTTGCCGGTTAAAAGTCTGAGTTGGCAGCTGTCAGCATACGAATTCAGTTCGTCAGTGAAAAACTGGCGTACGTCTTTATACCCGTGCTGAATACGCGGGATTTCAATGCCGGCTTCCGCAAGAAATTGCTGGGAAATTTTACTTCGCAGCCCGCCGCGAAAGCAGGTCATAACCGCGTGGGGATTTTCCTGTATGAAATTTTTCCAAGCCTTGATTTTCTGCTGCTTATTTTCACCCGACACCAGTCGGTGCCCGAGTTCGATGGCTTTTTCCTGCCCGGAATTTTTATAGCAGGTGCCGACTAAGGCCCGTTCGGCATCATCGAGAATCGGCAAATTCACCGAGTTCGGTAAAGCGCCTTGCGCAAATTCCAGCGGCGCCCGCACATCCAGAATTTTGCAATCCTGTAAAAACTTAGTTTTCAGTTCTGCAAGATCGATGGTCTTCATTAATTTCGGATCTGCAATCGTAATGTCGTCTTCGGATCAAAATCCGCAACTTCGCCGATTCTTGCTACACACGCAAACCGGCTTTTCAACTGCGCGACGACGGCTTCAGCTACGTCTTGCCTGACCGAAAGTAAAAGCCCACCGCTCGTTTGCGGATCGAAAAGAATCTGCTGCTCGGAATCTTTAAGAGTTTCAATCGAGATTTCTTCCGCGACATATTCGCGGTTCGTGCGATGAGCCTTGGTTAAGTTTCCGGCCTGTAAAAATTCGAGTGTTTTTGCGAACACCGGAAGACTGCTGAATTTAACTTTCAGGGTTTTTTGGCTGGCCCTTGCCATCTGCACCGCGTGGCCTGAAAGCCCGAAGCCGGTGATATCGGTGGCCGCATGAATACCCGCAAGCTGTTCGCTGGTGAGCAGGTCAACTATGTTATTCAGTTGGCGCATCGAACTGATTTCGGGCTCGATGTCGTTTTCTGTAACGGATTGTTTTTTAAGTGCAGCCGTGGCCGCACCGGTGCCTAAGGCTTTGGTTAAAATAAGTTGGTCTCCGGTTTTTGCGCCTGAATTTTTCCAGATTTTCTGCGGATGAACGTAGCCGGTAACCGACAATCCGAATTTTAATGTGTCATCATCAATCGAGTGGCCGCCAACAAGGCTTGCGCCGGCTTCTGCCAGTTTGTCAGAGGCGCCCTGCAGAACCTCAACAATGACTGATTTATCCATTGAAATCAGTGGAAAAGCTAAGATCGCGAGCGCTGTTTTCGGCAGTCCGCCCATGGCATAAACATCACTCAGTGCATTCGCGGCCGCAATCTGCCCGAAATTATAGGGTGAATCAACGATAGGTGTGAAAAAATCCAGTGTCTGAACCATTGCGAGTTCTGGGCTGAACTGAACAATGGCGGCATCATCCATCAGATGGCCATCTAAGATAACATCTTCCAGAAGCGGAGGAAATTTCACTTTCGCCAGGATTTGTCGCAACTCAGTGGCTGCAACTTTCGCCGCGCAGCCGCCTTTTTGAACCGTTTGAGTTAATAAAATATTATTTTCCATAGGTCAGTTATTGCATGAAAAAGTAGAATAAGGCAATCTAACTGCATGCGAATACTCGTGGTCGAAGACCAGGCGAAAACCTCACAGTTTGTAAAAAAAGGCCTAAATGAAGTGGGCTATTCTGTCGATATTGCCGAATCCGGTTCAGCGGCTGAGTCTTTTATGGCCAGCAGCGAATACGATCTGGTAATCCTCGATGTGATGCTTCCGGATCAAAGCGGTATCGATACGGCCCGGCACCTCCGCCGCGACGGTTATATCGGCCCGATTTTGATGCTTACCGCGCTTTCAACCACCAAAGACAAGGTCAACGGCCTTGATGCCGGAGCCGACGATTATCTAACCAAACCTTTTTCATTTGAAGAGTTACTTGCCCGCGTGCGCGCATTGCTCCGGCGAAGCAGCACGAAAAATATTCTGAATTCGGTCCTCAAATTTTCGGATCTTGAAATGGATCTCGTGCACCGGAAAGTGAAACGCCAGAACAGCGAAATCGCTTTAACGGCAAAAGAATTTTCATTACTCGAGTACTTTCTCAGGAATCCCGAACGCCCTTTAGGCCGTATATCTATCGCCGAGCATGTTTGGGACATCGATTTCGATTCAGAAAGCAACGTCATTGACGTTTATGTGAATCTCTTACGGAAAAAGATTGATTCGCCTTATAATAAAAAGCTTATTCATACCGTGGTTGGCATTGGTTACGTTCTTAAAGAGCCTTAGCCTTAAAGTAAGGTTAACGGCCTTATTTGTTATACTCTTCGGTACGACCACTATACTTTTTTCGGCCATAATTTATTTTTCGCTTAACGATGCACTCCTGCACGACTTCGACATTGCACTCTTTAACTATTCGATCGACGTCTCGAAAAACATTAAATTCAACGATACAAATAACCTGCTGATCGAAGTGGACGAAGCAAAAATTTATCCATTTTCGTCGGGTACGGCGCTGATTCTCATCCGCAGTGCAACCGGTGAAATTCTGTCGGAATCCGCTAATATGGGCAGCGTTAAATTTCCGTTTAAAAGTCAGATAAAAGTCATTAAAGAAGGCAGAGACTCGAGCTATACGACGATTGAAGACACAACCGGCTTTCCCGATGCTGAGGCCGACTCTTACCGGATGATCACTTTTCCGATCAACTATCTTGCGCCCGCTACAATTTTTCTGCAAATAGCCGTTCCAATGACGACGTTTGAATCGCAGCTCGAGCGCCTGAATGGCATTATCACTTTCGGTTTACCCACGCTGCTGCTGCTGGCGATTTTTCTCGGGCTGTATTTTTCTTCGCGTGCACTGCGACCGGTTAAACAACTTATTAACAACATCGAGCAGATCGGCATAAACCACCTTTCTGACCGTATACCTTTGCCCCAGTCAAAAGATGAAATCCGCAAGCTTGCTGAAACCCAGAACCTCATGCTGAACCGGATCGAAAAGACTTTCATTTCGCAGGAACGATTCATCGCGGATGCCTCGCACCAACTGCTGACACCACTGACAATTCTGCGCGGCGAGATCGAACTCAAAATGAAAACTGAAACTGAAGATCGCGCTTTTCTTAGAAGCCTATTGCATGAAACAAACAGCCTTTCGAAAATTGTCAAAGACATGCTCTTGCTGGCGCGAATTGATGCGGGTAATGAAGCCGCCAATTTCAGAGAGGTGCAAATTGACGAAGTGCTCCTCGATGCCGTGGTGCGGGTGCAGAAAATTGCACTTGAAAAGAACATCAACATCAAAGTTGAAATCAAAGAAAGCGCCGAACGTAAGTCTGTGCAGGGCGAACCAGACCTGTTGTTCAATCTGTTCTATAATATCCTCGAAAATGCGTCGAAGTACTCAGGCCCAACACAGATAATTACGGTTTTGATTACCTGGAACGATTCCGACACCACCATCGACATCATCGATGACGGGCCAGGCGTGCCGCCCGAAAAAAAGCACACCATCTTTGATCGCTTCAGCCGCGCTAATTCCAGCAGCAGCACACCGGGCTTTGGTTTGGGACTGTCTATTTCTAAGAAAATTGCTGATTTGCACGGCTTTCAACTGACATTGGTTCCGGAAAGCGGCCGCGGAGCCCATTTTCAGATCAGAATCCAACATTAAATTTTTTTAATCACCGGTTAATCTATTCTTAATTCAGCGCTGTTAACCTAATTTTAACAATAAAGACAATTACGTCTTTCAATTAAGGAGAATTTATGAAATTCACATCAATCATCGCCGTTTTAGCTTTCGCAGTTGCCGCTTCAGCTACTGAACCAACTCCAGTTGCTGCTGCTGCCGCACCAACTGCTCCCCCTGTAAAAATGGCTCAAGCTGATGCTAAAAAAGAAATGCCAGTTGCTGCTGCCAATTCAGCTTCTGGCGATGCGACTAAAGCTCCAGCTAAAAAAGGTAAGAAAAAAGCTGCTAAGAAGTAATTAGTTAATTTATTTAATAGTTAAATGGTCAGTTAATTTAAAATGGCAACTCTCGGGTTGCCATTTTTATTTTGTATCTACACACTAATATTAGTGATCAAACTTAGTAAAGTGGCGTTAATAAATAAATTCCGGAATTATTCAAGAATTGATATTTTCACAACGAATTATATTATGCCGCAGGAAGAACTCTTTCCGAAGGCTACGGAAAAATAAAAAGTT
>JANOJH010000552.1:0-1119 GCA_031408135.1 Bdellovibrio sp.
AAAAAAATAAAAACAGGCAATCAAAAAGGTTAAACCAATGAAAGAAACCAGAAGTCGCTTATTTTTTTTAGCCTGCATTATTTGAAGTTTTATAGTTAGTTAGAAATTGTCTAGAAAAATGTAGCGCCAGAGGCGCAAAATATTTGTAGAATCCAGTCGGAAATATTTTAAGGTGCATCGCACCGAAATATTCTATTCCTTCCAACTATTCACATCTTCCATAAAATCAAAAACGTATTCGTCTTTAAAGACTATGTCATTCTTACATAGCATCTCTATATATTCTACTCTAAAGGATTTCTTCTTATGGTGTTGTTCTTGCGATAAGATGTACTTGACGACCGTGTCCAATTGAGAACGAGAATGTGAAAATGCACCATATCCCTTCTGCCATTCAAACTTGAACTTTGACAATCTATTTGCTTTAATCCACTCATTACTGGAGGTCTTTATATTTTCTATTAAGTCAGGTATCAGTTGATTTACATTATAGCCAATAAAAATATGGATATGGTCGGGCATTGTTCCGATTGATACTAATTTATGTTTATGGCTTTGGACAATCCCCGTGATGTATTTTTCAAGGCCATCTTTCCACTCTTTCTTTATGAGTGCATCTCTGTTTTTAACTGCAAATACAAAATGTATGTACAGTTGAGTGTAGGTATTTGCCATTGCTATTATGTTTCGGTGCTACGCACCTTTGTTTCACAAACTTTATTTTCTACAGATGTTTGGCGACTCTGTCGCTAATTTCATAACATCAATTAAACCTGCAAATGTTCAACGCCTCTGCTGAGTCTTATTATTTAGAACTGAATTAGCGCCAGAGGCGCTTGATCTTTGTAAAATCCCATCAAGCAAGGTTTCAAGGTGCATCGCACCGAAATATTCAGCATTCGTAAACAGTCTCATATTACAAAAATATATTTTTATTTGGGTCAGTATCAATCAACCAAAGTTAGAATATTTCCTTTTACGAGAATAGGTTATCCCCAATCCAAAAATTACAACGGCTACTAATGGAAGCCCTAAATTAATCAGCTGCCAATATGCTCTGTTATTTCTAATCTTCTCTTTATCCAAAGGCCGGATTTTTACTTCCTTGTTACGTGCTTT
>JANOJH010000589.1:0-7628 GCA_031408135.1 Bdellovibrio sp.
CCCTTGATGGAACTCCGATTTATTACGAGATTCGCGGCAAAGGCGAGCCTTTGGTTTTTATCTACGGCATCGCCTGTTTGATGAATCACTGGCATAACCAAGTCGAACATTTTTCAAAAACCCATCAGGTTATTTTATTCGACATTCGCGGCCACCATAAAAGCACGCCGGTAAATAATCCGAATAATTTTTCTTTTGAACACCTTGCATTCGATATTAAGGGCTTACTCAGCCACCTTAATATTCCAAAAGCCCACTTTGTAGGGCACAGTTTCGGTGTTCCGTATCTGATTAAAACGTACGAGCAGTTCCCCGAGCTGTTTCTTACGCTGACTTTTATTAACGGTTTTGCTCGAAATCCGCTAAAAAAACTTTTCGGACTCGATTTCGTTGAGCCCTTATTTAATTTTTTGCGCGAACAGCACCGAAAATCTCCGGATTTGTGGAATACGCTCTGGCGGGGAATGATCGACAATCCTATCGCATTTCAGCTCGCTGCTTTGGCCGGAGGCTTCAACATAAAGCTGACTCAGTTCAAGGATATCGAAATGTACGGACGTGGGGTTTCGCGGCTTGATCTCGTTTACTTTTTTGAGCTTTTTGAAAGACTGCTTCAGTTCGATGGGGTTCATGTTTTGCCCGCAATCGAGTCTCCGGCTTTGATTATTGCCGGCGATCGTGACATGCTGACGCCTACTTCTTATCAGCGCGAAATGCATGGCCTGATTCGAGGCTCTGAATTTTTACTTATTCCTTATGGATCGCACTGTTCGCAATTAGACTTTCCGGAATACGTCAATTTAAGGCTCGATGTCTTTTTAGCAAAACATTCATATAAAAAAAACCACTAGCAGGTAGTGGTTTTTTTACTTTCATTAATTTTTTTGAATCAACTATCTGTGTGCAACTTTGGTAATTTTCCAACCGCTTTTCTCAACAGAGCCGTCAGACGTAAACACGAGCTTTACGGAGTCGCCGGTTACAACCGCAGAAAAAGAATCATCGTTATTGCCACTTAAGGTTTGAAGAACAACGCCTTTAGAGTCTACCAGCTGCAGCTTATCGTAGTTTGCTTCGGTGTCGAATTTTTCAAAGTACAGGGCAAATTCACGTACACCATCAAATTTCAGATCCATAACGATATTTGTGTTTTTTAGGTAAGGGCTCGGGGATGCAATTGCTGCATCAAGAACTTTACCTTGCCAGTTTGCTGGATCATTAATGTCCGGCTCTGGCATCTTGTTTGTCAGCGCAAGGAATGCGTTAACAAGGCCGCCAGTTTTTGTTTTACCTTTTAAGCCCGCAATCGGGCGCGCTGTTTGCAAAAGCCGTTGTTTGAGCTCAATCGCCGTTAAGTTCGGCTCATTTGCCCAAACAAGCGCTGCTACTCCCGAAACGTGAGGTGTGGCCATAGAGGTTCCAGACCAAGAATCATAAGCTCCGCCAGTTGAAGAATATATGTTCACGCCCGGAGCGCCGATATGTACCGTGCGTTTACCGTAGCTTGAAAAGCTGGCTTTCGCGCCCTGATTGTCAATTGCGGCTACGGAAATAATATTCGGAACATCGTATGTTGCCGGATAAGACGGTGTGTTGTCGTTGTTGTTTGATTCATTGCCGGCAGCTGCAATAAAGATTGCGCCTGCTTCGTTCGAACGCTTGATAGAGTCAAAAAGAGTTTGCGAAAACCCGCCGCCACCCCAAGAGTTGCTCATCACTTTCGCGCCCATCTTGGTTGCGTAATCAATAGCTTTCAAAGCGTTTTCTAAAGTTCCTGATCCGTTTGCATCCAGAAACTTAACTGCCATTATTTTTACATCCCAGGCTACTCCAACGATGCCTTTGCCATCATTGCCTTTTGCTCCGATGGTTCCCGCACAATGCGAACCGTGGCCTTGATCATCCGTTGCATTTCCGTTTCCGGTAATCGCGTTGAAACCATGGATATCATCGATTACACCGTTGTTGTCATCGTCAACGCCGGCCTCGCCTTTTTGTTCGGCTTCGTTTGTCCAGAGGTTCTCCACTAAATCCGGATGATTAAAATCAACTCCGGTATCAATTACCGCAACAACAACTTTGTCAGAACCTGTTGTAATATCCCAAGCCTGCTCAACCCCGATATCTACTCCTGCCACGCCGACTTTTCCGGAAGAGTCTTTTTGGCCAAGGTTTTTAAGTCCCCAGAGCTGTCCCATCATCGGATCATTGGAAACCCGGTTGGCTCTATAAATATAATTCGGTTCTGCAATGTCGACCAGCGGATTAAGCGCAAGAGCTTTAACTCCCGAATGTGTTGACTCAAACATAGCGCGCTTAACCACGACGATGTTTTGTGAAGGAATGTATGATTTTACATATGCTCCCAAAGAACTAGACAGCGTAGACCTGTTCATTTCCGTAACATTGGGTTTTAAGCGAACAATGTATTCACCTGGAGCCGATTCGACCTGTTGAACATTTGAATTTGCAGTTATTGAAACAACGAATGTCGCAAAAGCTAAAAATTGAACTCTTCCTTTGAGCATCATAGAAATCTCCTTCCGTGAGATATAGATCTTTATTGGTTTAAAAATCCTACCAACGCCCAGTCCGGCCGAGCATATTTTTTTCGGGTTCCACTTTGAAACTAGACCATGGCCTAGCTAGGAGTATTTTTGAATCGATCTATAAAAGGTCTTTCTACATATATATAGAGAGGAATTGAAAAAACAAAAGTTAACACGCTGGCTAATAGAAAGATAAAAAGGCCCTGTGTAAAACCCACGTCTATAATTTCTTTCATATCTGTAGTTCCAAAAACCGCGACCGCAGCAATTGCAATAAACGGAAAATGAAATAGATATATCGGGAAAGACAGCCTCGAGATCGGTTGCCAGATCCGCAAACTTAAAAGGCGGGAGGGCGTTTTGAACAAAGCTCCTCCGGACGAACATCCAAGAACTAAAATAGCCACGCCAAGCGCAAAGGCCTGCCGCGAGCCCGCAAGGAAAACAAAGTTAAGCTTTTCAGAAAATGGCGAATAAAACCATGACGTCGGATCGTAAACAGGCGTCAACAGCGGCACAGCAATCAAAATTCCGGTCGCAAAAAGTGCTGTAACGCTCAAATATTTTTTCTTGAAAAAATCGGCAATCTTCTGGGAATAAATAGCTTTGACGTAAGCAAGCAGAATGCCGGCAACAAACGGGCCGAACCTAGCCAGATCCGACTCATAAAACTGTTGTCCCATCAAGGTTGAAAACCCCCCTTTGTCTGCCGCCAAAAACAAATCTGTAATCGGTCTTGTGTAAAGCTGCGGATTTTTAACTAAAATTGCGGCTGTTGCGGCGAACGAGGAAAGGAATAAAATCGCAAGAGTCGTGCCGCGATATTTGATACCTTTTAGCAGTAGAAATAGCGCGGGAACCAAAACAAAATACTGCACCTCAACGGTAAGAAACCAGCCAACCGGAATAATTGTCCGCTCACCTGAAATGATGTTGTTCAGAAACACAAGATTGCTAAAAAAGTATTTTCCGAAATGCTCCCATTGCGCAGCCGTATAAAGGCCTAGCGCTACCAGAAAAAGAGGGTAAATCCTGTAAAATTTTTTTTTATAAAATATGATCGCCGCCCTGAAATCAAAAAGCTCTAGCTTTTTAAAAAGTGGAATTCCTATGACAAGGCCACTCAAAAGAAAAAAGGCGTCAACACCCTTTTCGCCGTGCCAGAGCGGCTGTAGAAAAACCGGCATGTTCAAAATAAACTGTTGGGCCCTTGCGCTGTCGAAAACCTGAATAATTCCAACGACAACATGAAAGGCAATAACACTAAGAACCGAAATAGCCCTAATGCCGTCAATAACCGGGTCATGCTTTTCATTTTTTGCAAAAATTTCTTTAAAATACGCTTTTGTTTTCAAGAATTAGATCTTGAACTTTTAGTCGTGAGTTCTCAATAAAAAAGTGCGGGATTATGCCTTTTTGCGAGAGTCCTTTTCCGTGTCAATAAAATCAAATTCCAGCTGTTTCGGGAAGGTCACTATTTTTTGCGGATTTTCCTGAATGATCCGTTTTTCGGTAGGGGTTTGAACATTGAACCCGGTCGACTGCTTAATTAAGTACTTAATAAAGGCTTCCTTAGCCGAATCTGAGCTATTTTCATTAAAACCGATGTCTTGCATTAACTGACCGATTTTTTTCATAAACCCTCTTTCATCTCTCGCGTACTTATCGTCAGCGAGGCACAGTCTATTTAGATGAAAGTCTAGTTGGGAGGGCTCAAAGTTGAAAAAAATCAATGCTGTCGTCTAAGAATGGGACGATAGTCGCGGTAAAACCGGTTATTAATGTCGTATTGCGCATTTTTGGGGAAGGCATCGCCTTTTGTTATGTGAACTTGCGTTAAAAACGATCAACTCGCTTCAGCACGAACGAACCGAGCACCTTGCTGGTGCCGTTAGGAAGAACTTCATAAAAGTTTCCCGCTGTTTCTTCCGAGTTATTGAGTTTGTAGATTTGTATAAACTTATCGGCGGCTAGGTTAAATATCCGGCCGCCAAGGCCTTTAATTTTTTTCCCGCAATTATTATCGATCTTTTCAGATATTGAATTCTCATTGAAATACCATGCCGTTTTTCCATAAAGTTCTTCGCGCAGCTTGGTCTGTCCAACTTTCAGTTCGAACTCCAGCGAACCAAAATTCTTGAGGTTAATATTTTTAACGTAACCCTTGTAAACGCCAAGCAACCGTTCGCAATCGCTTGCGTCTTGGTAGTCTGCTAGTTTCAAGTACGCGTTTAAATTTTTAATCTCAACTTTTTTCAGGTCACGGATCGTGCTCGCGCCGCCGCCCGAGTTCTGAACCATCCATTCGTAAGACTTCAGCTTGTTGATATTAAGTTTCGACGCTATTGCCTTTGGCTCTTCAGCTATTTTTTTAGCCGGAGGAGTTTCGATTCTTAACGCGATTGCTGGCGGAGCTTGCGTTTGTTGCGCCTGTTTCAGAATAGCGTCCCGATTCTGAATTGTTAGCCCCAGATCCGTTAAGAAAACATGCAAAATTTGCGCAAGCAACTCATCGGTCTTTTTAGTATCTGCTCGGTCGGTGATGTTCTGCAGTTTTATTTTTACATTTTCTAAATCAGCTCTGGCAATGTTGAGCTCTTCCGTAGCCTTTAAAAGATTTTTGTGAGCAGCGCTTTCATTATATGTTTTTTCGCCATAATTGCTTCCGAACATAAATGCCGCCACAAGGGCCGAAATTCCTAGAAAAATCTTGATAAAATCTTTCATCTAAACCCCGTCTCCGCCGGCAACTTCTTCTTTTCTGAGAATAGTTGCGCGCAAATACTCACGATTCATCTTGGCAATGTTAATCAGTGAAATGTCTTTCGGGCAGGCGGCCGAACAGGCGCCGGTTGAGGTGCAGGCCCCAAAGCTCTCGGCATCCATCTGGGCAACCATGCTAAGGGCGCGCGAATCGCGCTCGACTTTTCCTTGTGGCAGCAGCGCCAAGTGGTTAATTTTCGCACTGGTAAAAAGTGCTGCAGATGCATTTTTGCACGAAGCCACACAGGCTCCGCAGCCAATGCAGGCCGCAGATAAAAAGGCTTCGTCGGCATCCGGTTTTGGAATTGGTAAATTGTTTGCGTCCTGTGCATTGCCGGTGTTAACAGAAATATATCCGCCGGCTTCTATTACTCTGTCGAGGGCCGAGCGGTCGCAAAAAAGATCTTTTACAATAGGAAATGCCGTCGCTCGCCAAGGCTCTAGCACGAGCTCTTCATTATTCTTAAAGTGTCGCATGTGAAGCTGACAGACCGTCGTGCTTTTTTGCGGTCCATGGGCATTACCATTAATCATGAAGCCACAGCTTCCGCAAATTCCTTCGCGGCAGTCATGATCAAAAACGATGGGATCGGCGCCCCCTTTGATCAAGTTTTCATTCACTGAGTCGAGCATTTCCAGAAATGAGGCGTCGGGCGAAACTTCTTTTGCTTCGTACGTTTCAAATTTTCCTGCCGCCTTGGCAGATTTTTGTCGCCAGACTTTTAACGTTAAGTTGATATTTTGTTTTTTATTCATTGTTCGCCCCTACTTATAAGATCTTGTGGCAAGTTTAACGTTTTCGAATTTTAGCTCTTCCGTGTGGCGAGTCTGTGCCTTATCCGGAGATCCGCTCCAGGCCCAGGCAGCAACGTGACAGAATTTTTCATCATCGCGTCGAGCTTCGCCATCGATTTGAAATTCTTCCCTGAAGTGTCCGCCGCAGGACTCTTCGCGTGTTAAGGCGTCTCGGCACATCAGCTCTCCAAGCTCGATGAAATCTGCAACTCTTCCGGCTTTTTCAAGCTCGGGATTAACCTCATTTGCTGCTCCTGGAACTTTGACGTCGCCCCAAAAAGTCTTTCTAAGATCTGCAATTTTCGCGATAGCTTCGGTTAAGCCTTTTTTGTTTCGCGACATTCCGCAGTTTTCCCACATGATGTGGCCCAGCTCTTTATGAAGACTGTCGACCGTTCTGGTTCCCTGCGCCCTCATCATGTTCGCAATTTCGTTCTTTACATTATTTTCAGCCGTCTTAAACTCGTCTTCCGAGAGCCGAACTTCATTCAGCTTGGTATTGGCAATGTAGTCTCCGATTGTATACGGAAGCACGAAATAGCCGTCGGCCAGTCCTTGCATCAGCGCCGAGGCGCCAAGCCTGTTCGCTCCGTGATCCGAAAAATTAGCTTCGCCCGCTACAAACAAGCCGGGAATCGTGCTCATCAAGTTGTAATCCACCCAAAGGCCGCCCATTGTGTAATGGGGCGCGGGGTAAATTCGCATCGGCATTTTATAGGGGTTTTCGCCGGTGATTTTATCGTACATTTGAAACAGATTTCCATATCTCTCAGCTATTTTACTTTCACCGAGGCGCTTGGTGCTGTCTTTGAAATCAAGATAGACCGCTTTTTCTCCTTGTGCGCCAAAGCCTTCATCGACGCGGAATTTGGCTTGTCTTGAGGCCACGTCTCGCGGCGCCAGATTTCCAAAACTCGGATAAATTCGTTCGAGATAATAATCTCTTTCGTTTTCAGGAATATCCTGAGGCGGTCGCAAATCATTCTTCTTTGATGAAACCCAAACGCGCCCATCGTTCCTGAGCGATTCAGACATCAGCGTCAACTTAGACTGATTTTCACCGTGGACAGGAATACATGTCGGATGAATCTGTGTAAAACAAGGATTTGCAAAAAACGACCCTTTTTTATGGGCTTTCCAAGTTGCAGTTACTGCGCAAGCCATTGCGTTTGTGGAAAGATAAAAAACATTTGAATAGCCACCCGAGGCCACAACAACAGCATCGGCCATGTGTGCTTCAATTTCGCCGGTAGAAAGGTTTCGGACAATTATTCCGCGCGCTTTGCCATCAATGACGACGAGATCTAACATTTCTCTTCGGGTATTTAATTCAACCGAACCCAAATCTACCTGCCTCATCATTGAAGAATAGGCGCCCAACAATAATTGCTGGCCCGTCTGTCCGCGCGCATAGAAGGTGCGGGAAACCTGTGCGCCTCCGAATGACCGGTTCGAAAGCAAGCCGCCGTATTCGCGCGCCAACGGAACACCTTGTGCAACCGCTTGATCGATAATGCTAAC
>JANOJH010000606.1:0-21456 GCA_031408135.1 Bdellovibrio sp.
GGGCGACCTTGTTGAAGTGAAAGTCGGAAACCGCAAATTGGATCTGCCGTTGCATATTCAGCCGGGGCTGCACAATGATGTTGTGGCTATTTCGGTTGGTTACGGACGCACACAGGCCGGCCCGGTGGGTAATGAAATCGGTCAGAATGCTTTTGTTCTGTCAGTGGTCAGAAATAATCAGCCGATATTCGCAGGATTGCCGGTTGAACTTAAAAAACTGTCTAAGACCCATACTCTCGTTACAACTCAGGGGCATGACAGTATGGAAGGCCGCCAGATCGTTGTCACCGCAACCAATAAAGATTATCAGGAAAATAAATCGGCCAACATTCATCGTCATCACACATGGTCAATCTGGTCTGGTCACCAGTACAATGGTCACAAATGGGGAATGAGTGTCGATCTGAATACCTGTACGGGTTGTTCGGCCTGTATGACGGCTTGTCAGTCTGAAAACAACATTCATGTTGTCGGTAAAAAATATGTTATGCAGGGCCGCGAAATGCACTGGATCCGCATCGACCGTTACTACACGGGCGACATTGAAAATGCCGAAACGGTATTTCAGCCGGTCATGTGCCAACATTGTGACAATGCTCCGTGCGAAACGGTTTGTCCGGTGGCTGCAACCGTACACAGTAGTGAAGGTCTTAACGAGATGATTTACAATCGTTGTGTCGGTACTCGGTATTGCTCGAACA
The DNA here is from genome assembly GCA_031408135.1 of Bdellovibrio sp. Classification (GTDB taxonomy): domain Bacteria; phylum Bdellovibrionota; class Bdellovibrionia; order Bdellovibrionales; family Bdellovibrionaceae; genus Pseudobdellovibrio. The sequence goes on from JANOJH010000606.1 coordinate 702, forward strand.
ACTGTCCGTACAAAGTCCGTCGGTTCAACTGGTTCAACTATGCCAAGCTGATCGAAAAGCCAATGCATATGGCGCTCAATCCGGAAGTGGCTGTTCGAACCCGCGGTGTTATGGAAAAATGTACTTTCTGCGTTCAACGTATTAAAGAAGGAAAAAATTTAGCTAAAACCGAAAATCGCGCTCTTAAAGACGGCGATATCAAAACGGCCTGTCAGGTTGCGTGCCCGACAAGTGCGATTGTGTTCGGCGATCTTAACGATGAAAATTCGGCTGTTACCAAAAACTTCAAGTCTGAGCCCCGCGCCTATGCGCTTCTTGAAGAATGGAATGCAAAACCGGTTGTTCGATACCTGGCAAAAATTAAAAATAACGACAAAGTTACGGCTAAAACAGATAAACATGCGGGTAGCTTTCCGAACGAGTCGCAGGCTTCTGAAGGAGGTCACGTATGAGTACATCACTGAATCAACCGCTCAAACGTAACGAACTCGTACTCGGTCAAAAATCGCTGAAAGATATTACTGATGATATCTGTGCTCCGCTGGAGAGATTTCCGTCTAAAGGTTGGATGCTGTTGTTCGTCAGTGCGAAGACTTTGTTTCTGTTTTATATCCTGACAATCGCGATGGTTATTTCAACTGGTATGGGACTGCTCGGAACGAATCATCCGGTCGGGTGGGGAACGATGATTATCACGTTCGTCTTCTGGGTGGGTATTGGTCACGCCGGCACGCTCATTTCAGCCATTCTTTTCCTGTTCCGCCAGAAATGGCGAACGTCAGTTGCAAGGTCTGCCGAGGCCATGACGGTTTTTGCAGTCATGACCGCGGGAATTTTTCCGTTGATACACACGGGTCGTCCTTGGCTGGATTTCTGGTTATTTCCTTATCCGAATCAGCGCGGGCCGCTATGGGTGAATTTCAGATCTCCGTTACTCTGGGACGTTTTCGCCGTATCAACTTACGCAACGGTTTCCACGGTTTTCTGGTTCGTGGGTATGATTCCCGACCTCGCAACAATTAAAGACCGCGCAAAGAACAAAATCCGCCGTACGATTTACGGTGCGTTGTCTTTGGGCTGGAGAGGTACTGCAAAAAACTGGTCGCACTACGAAATGGTTTATTTGATTCTGGCCGGACTTTCAACGCCGCTGGTTCTTTCGGTTCACACGATCGTCTCGTTTGACTTCGCGGTTTCAAATCTTCCGGGCTGGCATACTACAATTTTCCCGCCGTATTTTGTTGCCGGTGCAATCTTCTCCGGATTCGCGATGGTGATCACACTGATGACGCTGATCCGGATCGGCTGGCCGAAGTTTCAGGATTACATTACAATCGACCATATGGAAGTGATGAACAAAATCATCATGATGACCGGCTTGATGGTGGGTTATGCCTACGGAACCGAGTTTTTGATCGCCTGGTATTCAGGTAATATTTATGAACAGTACGTGTTTTTTGTAAGCCGCGCTTTCGGTCCTTACGCCTGGTCATATTGGATTATGATTTTCTGTAACGTTTTTGTCCCGCAGATCTTCTGGGTCAGAAAATTCCGCAGAAGTATTCCGGTTATGTTCGTTGTTTCTATTTTCGTGAATATCGGTATGTGGTTTGAGCGATTTGTTATCACGGTTACTTCACTGCACCGGGATTTCCTGCCATCGAACTGGGGCCAGTATGCGTGGTCGATGTACGATACGGCAATTTTGCTGGGTTCGTTCGGAATGTTCTTTACGATTTTCCTTTTATACTTAAGGGTTTTCCCGGCAATTTCGATTGCGGAAATTAAACCTGTCATGAATGTCGGAAAAGACAACGAAGGAGGTCACTAATGGCGAAGGCAAAAGCTATTGGCGGAATGGCCGGAATTTTTCTTCAGGAACATAAAGTGATTGCAGCTGCACGTAAAGTCCGCGAAGCGGGTTATGTGAAGTTCGATGCCATTACGCCTTATCCGGTGCACGGCATGGAAGAAGCCTGCGGAATTCCGCGTTCGTGGATTCCCTACGTAACTTTCGGCGCAGGTATTTTCGGTCTGCTAGCAGCTTTAGGCCTGGTTTATTACACGGCGGTTGTGGATTGGCCGCTTAATATCGGTGGTAAGCCGATGTTCTCGTTACCTGCATTTATTCCGATTATTTTTGAGTTAGTGGTTTTGTTCGCAGCCTTGTGCTCAGTCGGGGCTTTGTTTTACGTTTGTAAAATGCCACGTATTGACCCACCGGTTATCGATAAAGATCTGACGTGCCATAAATTTGCCATCTTTATCCCTGAAGACGACCTTGACTACAATCAGGAGCGTATCGAAAAAATGTTCAACGAGCTGGGTGCAAATGAAGTCAAGAAAGTGGCGGAATACTAAAATGAAAAATTTTAAATACTCTGGTGTAAATTTTATTTTATTGCTCGCCATCGGTGCGTTGGTCTTGTCAGCACTTACGGGTTGCAAAAACCCAAAGGAACCGAATGTTGAATTGATTCAGGATATGATGGAATCACCTGCGATCAAACCTCAGGAATACGATGCTACGTCACCGAATCACTCCGGTATGCGCGTACCACCTGAAGGCACTCAGCCGGTGGGTTTCGTACCTTACCGTTATGAAAAAGATGTTGAGGGTGCGGCAAAAAATAAAAACCCAATTCTCGGCGATTTTTCTGAAAACGCACTTAAACCGGGTCTTAAGTATTACGTCACCAATTGTACTGTTTGCCACGGTGAAAGCGGCGAAGGCGGCGAAAAAATGCCGGTCGCAGAAAAAATGGCGTTGAAGCCGCCAAGTCTGATTTCCGCAAAAATGATTTCATGGACCGATGGTCAGCTCTATCACGTCATCACGGTCGGGCAGGGACTTATGGGGCCCTATGCATCGCACATCCCGCAGAAGTATCGCTGGCAGGTTGTTAACTATATCCGCTCTCTTCAAAAAGAAACTAAGTAGAGGAAATTAAAATGGCTTCAAACCACTCTCAAGCACTGTCTGTTTCCAAATTCGTGGCCCCACAGGCCCTGAAATCATTAATGTACAGCTTTATCGTTCTCGGAATTATCACATTTGCGCTGGGTATCTTTAAAAATCCTGAACGGGTCTGGACCGCTTATCTGACGGCATTCTTTTTCTTTGCGTGCCTAGCCTGCGGCGCCATGTTTTTTATCGCGATTAACTACGCAACCAAAGCTGGCTGGAGTATCTCGATTCGCAGGTTCTCAGAGGCCATGACGAGTTATTTCCCGATTATGCTGATTTCAAGCCTCGTGCTGATTCTGGGATTTAAGTACCTTTACGCATGGGGCGTGCCGGCCTCGATGCAGAATCTGGCGCATAGTAAACAGATTTATCTGGCGCCTTGGTTTGTTATTACGCGGTTGGTGATTTTTGGTCTAGGCAGCTTGTTTTTTGCAAAACTAATCGTCGGTAATTCACTCAAACAAGACGTTTCCGGGGCTCACGATCTGACTTTTAAAAATATAAAGTATTCGATAGGTTATATCGCATTCTTTGCAATATTCTTTACGTTATTTTCTATCGACGTCATGATGTCGTTGTTACCGACCTGGTATTCGACGATTTATGGAATCTACTGTTTTGCCGGCGCCATTCAGGCCACCATGGCATTTCTGGCAATCGTCATCGTTCTGATGAAGAACTCTCCTTGGATTTCAGGTTATGTAACTGAAGAGCACCAGCACGATATCGGTAAATTCCTTAAAGGTTTTACGGTTTTCTGGGCGTACATTGCCTTTTCGCAATTTATGTTGATCTGGTACGCGAACATTCCGGAAGAGACTGAATTTTATATTCTCCGTTCACTTAACGGTTGGATGCCGGTTTCCTTCGGATTGCTGATTTTCAGATTCATCGTTCCATTTCTGGTCTTATTGCCGCGAAGTTCAAAACGTAACAATACGATTCTGGTTTCAACCTCGGCTTTAGTGCTTTTCATGCAATATATCGATATTTACTGGCTGGTTTACCCGAATTTCTATGATGGCGTTCCGAAGTTCGGTTTCTGGGAAGTCGGCATGTTCCTTGGCTTTGCGGGTCTATTCCTTATGACCATGGTCAAGTTTATGACAAAAAACAGCTTGGTTCCCATAAATGACCCACGAATGCATGAAGCGGTTAAGCATCACGTTACCTATTAAATAAATGCCTCTTGAAAAAAAGGCATTAATTTGAGATTATATTTTCAATGCATAAGATCCAAACCGACATGACCATGTCGATCTCATAATTATATGTCTGAAATTCAAATCGTTTTACCTGATAATTCCGTACGGACTTTTGATCATGAGCCAACTGCACTTGAAGTGGCGCTCAGCATTGGCGCGCGCCTGGCTAAAGACACGTTAGGCGCGAAGATCAACGGGTCAACTGAAGTCATCGATTTCAGGCTGCCACTTAAAAGCGGAACCAAGCTCCAATTGATCACCACAAAATCTCCTGAAGCAATTGAAGTCGTCCGGCATTCAGCAGCGCACCTGATGGCACAGGCGGTGCAGGAAATCTGGCCCGAAGTTAAAGTGACAATTGGCCCGGTTATCGAAAATGGTTTTTACTATGATTTTGATTCGCCTTTCAATTTTACCGAAGAGCATTTTGCTAAAATCGAAAAAAAGATGGAAGAGCTTCAGAAAAAAGATCTGCCACTCACGCGCGAAAATTGGCCCATTGCCAAAGCGATCGATGTTTTTAAATCGATGAACGAAAGATTCAAAGTTGAGCTGATTCAGGGGCTTGCGGAAAAAGGCGAAACGGATGTTGGAATTTACCATCAGGGTGAATGGTTCGACCTCTGCAGAGGCCCGCACGTGCAGTCAACCGGTCAGATCAAAGCGTTCAAGCTGATGTCGGTAGCGGGTGCTTACTGGCGCGGAGATGAAAAAAATCCGATGCTTCAGCGAATCTATGCAACGGCATTTCAGGATAAAAAAGATCTCGATGCTTATCTCGTGCAGCTTGAAGAAGCTAAAAAACGCGATCACCGTAAACTCGGTAAAGAGCTCGGGCTTTTCATGTTTCATGAAGCAGCACCGGCTTCGCCGTTTTTTACCGGTCGTGGCACAACCGTTTATAATCAATTGATTCAGTATTTACGCGAACTTTATTTTGAGTATGGTTATGATGAAGTGATTACGCCACAGGTTTTTGATGTGCAGCTGTTTCATACGTCAGGGCACTACCAGAATTACAAAGACAACATGTATTTTACAACTCAGGACGAACGCGAAAATGCCTTAAAGCCGATGAATTGTCCGTCGCATTGCCTGTTGTTCGGTGCCGAAAAACATTCCTACCGCGAATTACCGCTACGCCTGGCCGACTTCGGAAGACTTCATCGTTATGAAAAATCCGGATCTCTGCACGGGCTTTCACGTGTTAGGACTTTCTGTCAGGATGATGCGCATATTTTCTGTACGATCGAACAGATTAAATCCGAAATTTCGCGCTTCATGGAAATGCTCAATAAAATCTATCAAACTCTCGGAATGCCGAACTATCAGGTCAAATTGGCTACGCGTCCTGAAAACCGCATGGGTAGCGACGACGTATGGGACCGCTCCGAAAAAGCACTGGCCGATGCCTTAACTGACTTAAAAGTGCCGTTTGAAATTTTACCTAACGAAGGTGCTTTTTACGGGCCAAAACTTGAAATGCATTTTGTGGATGCCATCGGCAGAAGCTGGCAAACGGGCACGATTCAGGTGGATTTTAATTTACCTGAGGCGTTTGATCTTAAATTTACCGGCGAAGACAACAAAGAACACCGCCCAGTGATGCTTCACCGTGCGGTCTTAGGTTCGCTTGAGCGTTTCATAAGTGTTTACCTTGAGCATACGGCAGGGCATTTGCCGCCGTGGCTTGCACCAAGCCAAGTTGTAATTCTAAATGTGACTGACCGGGTAAATGAGTTCTGCGAGCAGATCGAAAGTGAACTTAAAGCCGGAAAAGTGCGCGTTGAGTTCGATCGTCGCAGCGAAAAACTGAACTACAAAATTCGAGAAGCCCAATTAAAGAAAACACCATACATGATCATCATTGGCGACAAGGAAGCCGAAAATAAAAATGTTTCGATCAGACTTAGTTCGGGTGCTATGCACAACAGTATTTCGTGGGAAACCGCAAAGCAGTTCATTTTAATCAATATTAAAGAAAGAAAGCTTCAGGCTGAAATGATTCAGGCTGAAGTTGAAAAAACGTAACAAATAACCTAACAAAGGGGAAAACCATTACAACGTTCGTACCAAGACCACCAAAGCCGCCGGGAAAATTTGATCGAGAAAAAAAACGTGAAAAAGACGGACTCCGTGTCAACCGAGATATCCGAGCCCAACAGGTTCGCTTGATCGATGACGAAGGAAAAATGCTTGGAGTCATGACCGTTCCGGAAGCCTTAAGAATTGCCGAAGACCGTGGTTTGGATCTGCTTGAAATTGCACCGAATGCTCAACCTCCAACGTGCAAAATCATGGATTACGGCAAATACAAGTATGAAGAAAAAAAGAAAGCGGCCGCTTCCCGCAAAAATCAGGTCGTTGTTACAATTAAGGAAATTCAGATGCGTCCGCGTACCGATCTGCATGACTTCGAAACCAAGATGAAGCATGCCCGCAGATTTTTGCTTGATGGCGATAAAGTAAAGGTGAATTTACGATTTATGGGACGCGAAATGGCCCATCAGGAAACCGGACTTGCAGTTGTTAATAAAGCAATCGAGTACGTTAAAGATCTCGCGATTGTTGAAGCACCGCCAAAGCAGGAAGGTAAGAATATGTTCACCATGCTGGCGCCGGATCCGATGAAAGTTAAAGAATACTTAAAACTTCACCCGAATAAAAAAGATGAAGTGCTTGAGCCGATGAAAGAGGAAGTCGATAATGATAACGATAACGACTAATAGAGTTGTTATTGTTCTGATTTCTTTGTTTTTGGTTTCTTGTAAAACTTACGACGTTACGCCCGGAGCCGAAAGAGTCCGGGTATTTGAGGCCGAGCCGAAAGGTTGTCTCTATGTCGGTGAAGTTTCAAGTGTTCAGGAAGATCGTACAGTCGGCACGCTCGAAACTCAGATGGATCTTGCAACTCGCGTTGATCTTCGTAATAAGGCTCATGCACTCGGTGGAAATATTATCGTATTCCTTAAAGGTAAAAATACAAATACACTTCCGGGTTCAGCCGCTAATCCGCTGGCAATCAAGGGAGTCAAGACTTCCACACCCACGGAAGTCGTTCAGAAATCAGAGGCAACGGATAAGTCGTCTGACGAGGTCAAAACAATTGTGTTTCTGGCCACCGTATTTAGATGTCCTTCCAGTATTCTTAATCAATAGCTCGCTGACCTTGGGATTTTAAATTCATCTATTTTGGATTTAATCAGTTATTTCAGTTATTTAGATGCGCCCTTTTAAAGAGCACAATCGGTTTTTAGGTAAACCCCTTAAAAGACTTGCCTTTTGTGTCAAAAACATCTATTTCTAAAAGACTCAAAATTAAGGCTGATAGCTGTGCCAATAAGAAGTTGTTCATTTTGAACACTCGCCCTATCGGAGGAAGGTAACTATGAAAACGCACTCTGGTGCAAAGAAACGCATGCGCGTTCTTAAAAGCGGTAAAGTGAAGCGTAAGCAAACGAAAATGCGCCACTTGAATTCTCACATGAGTTCTAAAACTAAACGTCATCTCGGACAGGTTATATATGTCGACGATGCTAACATGCTTCAAGTGAAGCGCCAATTTGGCTTTTGAGGAGTAAACGATGGCACGTGTAAAATCGGGGATGACTAATCGTCGTCGCCACAAAAAAGTATTAAAAAGAGCAAAAGGTTACTACTCAGCAGGTTCAAGATCATACACTCACGCGGTTGAAAAAAATGACCGTGCAATGGTATTTGCCTACAAACACAGAAAAATGAAGAAACGTGTTTTCCGCGCATTATGGACTCAGCGAATTAACGCCGCAGCCAGAATGAACGGCACCACTTATTCTCGCTTAATCGGTGGATTGATCAAAGCCGGCATTGAGCTCGACAGAAAAGTTCTCGCTGATTTAGCGATTACAGATTCAACTGCGTTTTCATCTTTATGCCAACACGCTATTAAGCAGTAGGCTTATATTTTAAGTAAGCAGTAGTTTTAGGCTGAATTAGTTATGTAAGTTGAAAGCGAGCTCCTAAAGCTCGCTTTTTTTATTAAAGGATGGATAAGTGGATACGTCTTTTGAAAACTTCGAAAATCGAAAAAAAGATCACATTCGTCTTGCGCTAAGTGATCAATCGCAGGCGCTTGTAAAATCCGGATTTACTAAAATAAAACTGCATCATCAGGCGTTGCCTGAATTTGATTTTGCTGACGTCTCACTGCATGTAAAACTTCTCGGGCACGAATTCTCTTCGCCACATTTTATTTCATCAATGACAGCAGGCCATGAAAAAAGTTTTTCGATCAATCTGAATCTTGCAAGGGGCGCGAAACATAATAATTGGTTGATGGCGGTGGGTTCGCAAAGACGCGAACTGACCGATGACAACGCCACAGCCGAGTGGAAAAAGATCAAAGCCGAAGTGCCCGAAGTTAAACTGATCTCGAATATCGGCATCCTCGAATTGTTGAGTTATTCTCCTGCAAAAATTCTGAACCTCGCAGAAAATCTTGAGGCCATCGGCCTTTTTGTTCATCTCAATCCACTGCAGGAAGTTTTCCAGAACAACCCTCAGGTAAATTTTACAGGTGCACTTAAAGTTATCGAAAAGCTGGTCAAAGAAAGTTCGATTCCGATTCTAGTAAAAGAAGTGGGTTTCGGAATCAATAAAGAGCTCAGCCACCGGCTTTTTCAGATCGGTGTAAAGATCGTAGATGTTTGCGGCAATGGCGGCACACATTGGGGGCAAATCGAGGCCCTCCGGCAGGAACCGGATAGCCTAATTGCAAATTCGGCAGATGCATTTTTTGACTGGGGCCACTCAACGATCGATTGTTTGCTGGGATTACAGGATGAAAATCTTTTTCATCAAATATGGGCTTCTGGCGGCGTGCGAAATGGTGTAGACTCGGCCAAATGTCTTGCAATGGGTGCGCGTGCCGTTGGCATTGCTCAACCTTTGATGAAGACCGCGGTTGTCAGCGATGAAGTGACTTCGAAGCTGATGCAGCAATTGGATTTTCAGCTCAAGGTTGCAATGTTCTGTACGGGTATTAAAAAGTGCGAGGATTTCCTTCATAAAAAGGTATGGTATGGCCCAGAAAGTTAACCAACAACTTAACCAGAATAGTAAAGAAAATAATAATAAAGGCCTGAAAAAAAAACTGGCCGATATTTTCAAAGGTTTTTCAAAATTCAATTACAGCGAGCGTCTTAAGTTATTGAATGAAGCGGATGTTCTTTCGGAACAGGATATGCAATATCTTAAATCGGGCGGCCTGCAATCTGTCGACCTGGCTGAAAAATTTGTTGAAAATGTTATCGGTTACTTTCAACTTCCGTTGGGTGTTGCGACCAACTTCAATATTGATAACAAAGACTACGTAATTCCGATGGCGGTTGAAGAAACCTCGATTATTGCGGCGGCCAGCAAAACGGCTAAATGGGTCCGCGAGAACGGCAGTATCAAGACCGAAACGCTCGGGCAGGATATCATAGGCCAGATTCAGTTTGCTAAAGTTAAAAATTTTAATTTATTCAACCAACAGATTCTTCAGCAGAAAAATTATCTGATCGAGCTGGCTAACCGTGAAGTGGCCTTCGGAATCAAAGCGCGGGGCGGCGGCGTAACGGATCTGAAAATCCGAAAGCTAATCCGTGAAGACGGTCTGGATATGGCCGTCATTCACATTTACATGAACCCTTGCGATGCAATGGGTGCCAATGTGATGAATCAGGTCTGTGAATATCTGAAAGAGCCCCTCGAGCTTTTTACGACTGAAAAAGTTACGATGTGTATTCTTTCAAATCTGGTCGATTCTAAACTTACGCGGGTTACAGTTACGCTCGATACAATTGAGGCCTCGTTAGCTGAAAAAATAGAAGAAGCCTCGCGTTTTGCAGAGCTTGATCCTTACCGTGCGGCCACAAATAATAAAGGTGTGCTGAACGGCATCGATCCAATTCTGATTGCCACCGGAAATGACTGGCGGGCAGTAGAAGCTGGTATTCACGCCTATGCTTCAAAAGACGGGCAGTACCGCTCGATCACGCGTTGGAGAAAAGTTGAAGAAAAACTGGTCGGTGTGTTCGTTGCTCCGGTTGTCGTTGGTACCGTCGGCGGCGTAACAACACTTCACCCTTCGGCAAAAATTTCGATGAAAATGCTCGGGGTAAAATCGGCCAATGAACTTTCATGTATTGCGGCGGCGGTCGGCCTTGTGCAGAACCTTGGTGCGCTGCGAGCCCTGACTACCGTAGGAATTATCGAAGGTCATATGAAATTGCATATTAAGAATCTTTCGCTGGGCGCAGGAGCTACCGATGTTGAAATGCCGTTTGTCGTTAAACAGCTGGAAGAGATTCTCACATTGAAAAAGCGGATTTCTTTATCAAATGCTATCGAGGTTCTCAAAGACCTGAGAAACCAAGTAAACCCATAAAATGAAACTTGAAGTTCCGGGTAAAACATATTTATTTGGTGAATATTCAGTTTTACTCGGTGGAGCCGCCATCGGCCTGGCAACCCAGCCCTGTTTTCAGATCACTTATCCGACTCAGCCCCCCGTTGATGGAGGTGGCCTCATTCAATTTCATCCGGAAAGTCCGGCAGGCCGCTATCTGGTTAAATACCAAAAATCAGTTTCAGCTTCCTTATTAGACCCTTATCTTCTTGGCGGCTTCGGGCGCTCAACCGCCGAGTACTGGGCCGCTATAGTTCCTGATCTTCTGACCACCCCACGGGATTTTCACAGTGTGCTGGCGGAATACAAAAGTCTGCACCAAGGCAGCGGAATCGATCTGGCGTTTCAGTATTTCGGAAGTATCTGCCTGGCCGATCCCGCTCATGGTTTTTTTCAGACTTTCAGCTGGCACTTTGAAAATCTCGATTTTTTCGTGCTCTCAACCGGCAAAAAAATCGCAACGCACGAACATCTTAAAACTCTCGACCTCGATTCTCTGAAAGAACTGCCGGCCCTGTCTGAAAAGATGACCCACGTTTTCGCTGAAAATAAAGAGTTTGAATTTTTAAGTCTGATGAAGCAGTGGTGCGCGTTGCTCATTGAACATCAGCTGATTCACCCGGAGTCTCTTGAAATGAAAGCACAGCTTGAATCCTTTGAATCCATAAAGCTTGCAAAACCCTGCGGAGCGCTCGGTGCTGATGTTATCTTGGTGTTTTTTGCAAAATCCCAGAAAGAAACCGTTAAAAATTTTCTATTTCAGAATGACTTTCTGATTCAGGCGCATTCCTCTGATCTTGCGCCGGGTGTTCTCGCGCAGCTTGAAATTCTGAAAGCCCAGCCGAAGGGCGCAGTATGACAGAGCAACTTTGGGTAGAAGCTTCGGCACCATCAAATATTGCACTTATTAAATACATGGGTAAGGCCGATGCAAACCTTAATGTCGCAACAAATTCATCGCTTTCCTACACCTTGGAAAACCTGCGAACATATGTTCGGATCCGAAGAATTCCCGAACTGAGTTCAGAGCTTAAATCCAAGCTTAAATCAGATAGTTGGTCCCCCTATAACCGTGCAGATCTGCGGCCCATTCAATTGACAGAAAAAGGCCTTGCAAAATTTCTGGGCCATTTTGATTTTTTAAAACAGCAATTTGGACTCAGCGGCAACTTTGAAATTCAATCGGCAAATAATTTTCCGTCTGATTGCGGCCTTGCAAGTTCGGCTTCGAGTTTTGCGGCCCTGACTCTGGCCGCGCATGAATTTTACTTGAATGATACGCAAGTGAATGCGGGAGCAAGCCAAACTAAAAAAGTATTCAGTCGCTCACAACTGGCGGGGCTTTCACAAAAGGGATCAGGTTCTTCATGTCGTTCTTTTTTTGAGCCTTGGTCACTTTGGCTGGCTTCAGGTGCAGAACGTATTGAACTGCCGTACGCGACGCTTAAACATCAGGTTTTACTCTGTGATGAAAGCATAAAATCAGTGTCTTCAAGCGAGGCACATAAGCGCGTGGCTACGTCGGATATGTTCAGTGGCCGCGCCAATCGAGCAGAAGAGCGCCTCAAGGATTTCGTCAGTGCTTTCCGCACTGATAACTGGAAATCCGCATTCGAAATCTGCTGGAGCGAATTCTGGGATATGCATGTGCTGTTTCAGACTTCGCGCCCTGCATTTTTTTATATGAATGCAGCAACTCTTTCTGCATTGCGATTATTGCATCAATCATGGGTAGTAACCGGTGACGGGCCAATTATCACCATGGATGCCGGAAGTAATATACATTTGCTTTACCGGCCGGATCAAACCGCTATCTACAAAAAAACGATCACTGATTTTAATCCGATTATGCCGATCTGGACCGATGAGGGCTACCTTGCAAAAATCTGAAGCCTCCGATTTTGAAGTGGTCGTGCCCGGTAAGTGGATTCTTGCCGGTGAACACGCGGTTCTGCGCGGCAGTGAGGCTTTGGTCTTTCCGTTATTTTCAAAGTTTCTCAGACTTATTTATACAAAGGGAAACAATGAACTCGAAATCAATATCGCGGGTCAGAATCGGCAAGAGCTTGAGCTCATCATCTGGTCGGTTCTCGAGCGCGCTTTCAAACAGTTAAATATCAAGCGAAGCCAGGTCTTCGGTGTTCTGGAACTTCAGTCTTCTATCGCACTTGGTGGCGGCATGGGCGCCTCGGCCACGCTATGTGTGGCTTTGACCGAATGGCTGCAGCATCTTGGCTATATTCAAAAGGCAGAACTTTTTAATTTTGCACGGGATCTTGAAAATCTTTTCCATGGCGAAAGCAGCGGTGTAGACGTCGCCGTTACACTTAATCGAAAGCCACTGGCTTTCACGCGCAACAATGGATTCACTGATCTAAAAATCCATTCGCAGGTGAAGCTTTTTCTTTCGTATTCAGGCGAACGTGGCGTAACGAAAGAATGCATTGAAAAAGTAAAGGCACTTATCGATTCGCAGCCGGAACTTGCAAAACAAATTGATTTACAAATGGACGTTGCTGTCAGCACCCTCAAAAAGCTACTGGCTCAAGAGCCAGTTCAGCCTGCTGTTTCTGATCTTTTAAGCTGGAGTAAAGCAATAAGCCAGTCTAACCAATGTTTTGAAAAATGGGGGCTTCTAACCGAAAACGTAAAGCAGCACCAGACAAAACTGATTGAAGCAGGTGCACTAGCCGTTAAACTTACGGGTTCAGGCGGGGGCGGATATGTGCTCAGTCTTTGGCAGAATTCTCCTCCGACAAACCTGCCTTTTGAAATGATTGCCTGCTTCGATTAGAAGTGAGATAAAATAACAATATGCGGAAATTGGTCATAATACCCACATACAACGAACTCGAAAATATGCAAGCACTGCTTCCGGCACTTATGCAGCTTAACGAAAAATTCGACGTCCTCGTAGCCGATGATTCTTCTCCGGACAAAACCGCCGATTTCGTAACAGAATTTACAAAGAAAAATTCACGGGTTCACCTTCTTTTGCGAAAACAAAAAAACGGCCTTGGTCAGGCGTACATTGCAGGATTCAAATGGGGCCTTCAGAATAACTACGATGCCATTATTGAAATGGACGCCGATTTTTCCCATCGCCCCGAAGATCTGATAAAAATTCTGCAGGCACTCGAAACTGAAGATGTCGTTATCGGTTCACGCTATGTGCCGGGCGGACAGACAGTCAACTGGGGCCTGATTCGAAAGATGATCTCACGCGGAGGCGGAATCTATTCAAGAATGATTCTCGGCTATCCGATACAGGACTGGACAGGCGGCTTCAACGGCTGGAAATCCCAGGTTTTGAAAGACATCGGCCTCGACACGATCAGATCCAACGGCTACAGTTTTCAGATCGAACTTAAATACAAAGCTCAAAAGCAAGGCTACAAAGTAAAAGAAATTCCAATCGTTTTCGAAGACCGCCGCGTGGGCCAAAGTAAAATGTCGCTAAAAATAGTTATCGAAGCTTTTTACAAAGTCTGGCTAATCCGCAGTTAATCTTTCTTTCGACCTCCTTCGTTCCCGAAGTTTACCGTTGGCACGATGCCTCACGATTTGCTGAGAAGTTTTAAATCGACCCTTCACTCCCGATGTTTGCCGTTGGTTCGTCGCGTTGAGGGTTCCCGACATGCCGTCGAACATTTGTAACAATTCGCTGACTTTGGGTTCGTGAGAGATTCAATGCGCGATTGCAAAATCCCAACAGTGAATTAAAACCGTAACGCACATAATATCTGTTCCGATCTATTTCGTAGAGCATTTCAATAAGCAATTTTTCATATTCTTGCATTCTATCTGCGACATCAACGGCTCTATTCAGACTGTCACGATCGATATTGGCTTTGAACTGTTTGTATTTTGGTTTAGTCATTTCATTCAGTAGTGCAATTTAGTATCTAGGCCAAATGTGAAAGAACAAGGAAATCACTTCCGATATGCGAATCGGGACTGGAACAACACGGATAATACGAAATTGAATCCGAAATCCGAGATCTCGGATTGTAGATCCCGGATCCCGGATTGTAGATCCCGGATTGCGGATTGTAGATCCCGGATTGCGGATCAGAAATTCGAAACTCGGAATAACGCCTTATACCGACGGTAAACTTCGGGAGTGAAGGGTCGATTTAAAACTTCTCTGAAAATCGTGAGGCGTCGTGCCAACGGCAAACTTCGGGAGTAGAAGGTCTCAAAATTTTTGGAAACTATGAAAGCGAGCGTGCCGCGCGCTAGTTTTGTTTTTTCCATTCCCAGAGTGCAAGGCTTGTCGAAACCATCGCGTTGAGGGATTCGATGTTTTTCGTGGGGATATTGACAAATTTCATTGTTTTTTTCTGAACATGCTCGAGGTTAAGACCAGGGCCTTCTTCGCCGACCCAGAGACGGAGATTTGGCGGCCAAGCGGCGCTCGCGATACTTTCACCGAAAAGAGCCAAGGCAAAGTTTGCTCCGACCAGCGGAATTTCAGAAGTTGCCAAGGCAGTTTTTGAAAAATCAATTTTAAGGGCGGCGCCGGCCGAGGCTTTTATGGAATGCGGTAAAAACGGGTGGGTGGATTCCTTTGTTAAAACAATTTGATTCGCACTGAATCCTGCAGCGGAACGGATGAGCGCACCGAGATTTCTCGGATCACCGAGCGGGCAGATGAGTTCGAGCCCTTGCGGCGGCACTTCAAAATTCTTAACTTGGAAGTCTTTAAAAGTCAGAATCAAGAGCGGCGACTTCGTACCGAGAACGTCGAGTTCTTTAAAGAGTTCGATTGATAGCTGCGTTGTCTTGACGGCAGCGCGATCACCGTCGGTTTTTCCAAGAGATAATGGAGAAATTTCCTTATCAAATATCAGATATTCGGGTTTAAAACCGCGCTGGGCAAAACCTGTGAGGTCTTCGAAAAATTCAGCAATGAGTTTTTCTCCCATCAGAAAAAATCGATTATTTTCCTTTATGCCCTTAGAGGTGGTGAGTGATTTCCAGATTTTAAATTGGGGGTTCGTTGCCGATGTAATTTGCATTATTCAACCTCTTCGTCGGGGTCGTCGGGCAGGGGTGCATTTTTTATTTTTCGGTAAACAACCAGCCGTCGGTGATTTTCGGTGTGCTTAAGGTCGTAAGTGATGTCTTTTTCGAGTTTGTAGAATTCGGAAATTTCACGCATTTCTGCGGCCATTTTGATTTCCGGGTCCACGCCCGGGCCTTTCATGAAATAGACATACCCGCCCTCTTGAAGGCAGCTCAGCACATTTTTCAAGGTGTTCGGAATATCTTCGACGGCTCTGGTAATGACAGATTGAACCGGATAGACGAAATGCTCATTGATATTCCGGCCGATAATGTCCAAATTGTCTAATTTGAGATCTTCGCGCACTGTTTTCAGAAACTCGACCCGCTTTTGAACGCCCTCCGCGAGCAGAATTTTTTCAGTCGGATAACGAATTTTCAAAGGCACACCGGGAAAGCCGGGCCCCGTTCCCACATCCAGTAGTGGGAATTTTATGTTGACCAGTTCAGCTACGATCAGTGAGTCGATAAAATGTTTTATTGCGATGTCCTTGAGCTTTAAAAGGCGGGTAAAATTCTGATGTTCCTGATTTTTCATGAGAATCGTGTAGAACTCTGCCAACTTGCTGCGCTCTTGATGGGAGCAATTGAACTCATGATTGCGAAAAATATCTGCAAGCCTGTCGTTGGCTTCTTCTTTGCCATATATTTGTTCAGGTTTGAAATCTCTTTTGCTGGCAACAGCGGGGCCTTTTAAGCTGATTCCAGCTTTTTCTTTTCGAGCCTTATATGGAGAATAGTTCTGCTTATTTTTGTGCGCCACAATAAACCTTATGAAAGCAACCTATCATATTGCTAAACCCTTGAAAAGACTAAAAATATTACAGATAATAGTTGGCTATGTCGAAACAGTTACCTTTTCAGATAAGAGATGAAGCATTACAAGCATTTGAGTCGGCTTCAAGTACTCAGGAGCTCTACAATTTTAAGGTGAAATACCTCGGAAAAACGGGGTCGCTCACTGAAGTCATGAAAGTGATGGCCACGCTGCCGAAAGAGGAAAAGCCCGCTTTCGGCCAGATCGTCAACCAAGTGAAAACACAACTCGAAGAAAAATACCTTCAGGTTGAAATGAGTCTAAAAAATAAAGAAATTGATTCGCAGATGCTGAATCAGAAACTCGATTTAAGTTTTCCCACAGCGGCCCGCGAACAGGGTAAAGAGCATCCCATTTATAAAGTAACGAATGAAATTTTTGCGATCATGGCCCGCATCGGTTACTCCTTACGCACCGGATCGCTGATTGAAAAAGATTATTATAATTTCGAAGCGCTGAATATTCCGCCGAATCATCCCGCACGCGATATGCAGGACACATTTTTTGTTGATGATACGCACGTGTTGCGAACTCACACGTCACCGATACAGATCCATTCGCTTGAAAATGAAAAGCCGCCACTCCGAATTATCGGCACCGGTCCGGTGTTCCGTTGCGACAGCGATGTTTCGCATTTGCCGAACTTCCATCAGATTGAAGGCATGTGCGTTGATGAGAAAGTTTCGATGTCGGATCTGAAGGGGACGATCTCTTATTTTGTACGCGAGTACTTCGGGCCAGGGCTTAAAACACGTTTTCGGCCGAGCTTCTTTCCTTTTACCGAACCTTCGGCTGAAGTTGATTGTTCGTGCCCGATCTGTAAAGGCAATGGATGTTCGATGTGTAAACAGACCGGCTGGATTGAGATCGGCGGCTGCGGTCTTATAAATCCGAAAGTTTTTGAACATGCAAAAGTTGAATATCCGAAATGGCAGGGTTTTGCTTTTGGTTTCGGAGTTGAGCGCATGGCGATCATCAAGTACGGCGTTGATGATATCCGGCTTTTTCCGGCCAATGACATCCGATTTTTAAAACAATTTTAAAGGGCTAAATATGAAAATTTCGCTTAAGTGGCTTAGTGATTTTGTAGATGTTTCGGAGTATTTCGATCGCCCTCAGGAGCTTGCCGATATCCTGACGAAGGCCGGGCTCGAAGTTGAAGAAATCCAGAATCGTGCAAAAGATTACGCGCATGTTGTTATAGGCCATATTGTTTCAAAAGAAAAACATCCGAATGCAGATAAACTTTCGTTATGTATGGTGGATGTTTCAGAAGTTAAAGACGGGCCGGATCGGCAAGTCGTGCAGATTGTGTGCGGGGCCCAGAATCACAAAGCCGGTGATAAAGTCATTGCCGCACTCGTCGGCGCCGTTTTGCCGGGTAATTTTGTAATTAAAAAATCTAAAATCCGCGATGTTGAGAGTAACGGGATGCTTTGCTCGTACAAAGAGCTTGGCCTTGAAGGCTTGTCTGATGGAATTGCGATTCTTGATTTAAAAGCTAAAGTCGGGCAGAGTTTTGCGGAATACCGCGGTTTTGACGATATTATTTTTGAACTGAAAGTAACTCCGAACCGGGCCGACTGCCTGAGCCACTTCGGGCTTGCGCGCGAACTCGGTTGCTTACTGAACAAACCGGTGAAACAGCCCGAAGTTCTGACAAAATTTGCTTTTGTATCAACCAAACAGAAAATCAAACTTGAAGTTTTAAATAAAGAACTTTGTCCGCGCTATTGCGGCCGGTATATCGCCGGAGTAAAAATCGGGCCCAGTCCCGCATGGTTGAAGCAACGGTTAGAGGCGATCGGCTTGAATTCAATCAATAATGTGGTTGATGTAACGAATTACGTGATGCTTGAAATGGGACAGCCGTTGCATGCCTTTGATGCGGATCTGATTGCCGGTGCTGCCATTACCGTGCGAAGCGCGGCAGCCAACGAAAAGTTCGTTACGCTGAAAGAACAGGAACTTAAACTGAAAGGCGATGAACTGGTTATCTGCGACGCGGAAAAGCCAGTGGCATTAGCCGGAGTTATCGGCGGTTTGAACTCGGGAGTATCTGCCGGCACGCTGAATATTTTTCTGGAATCCGCTTCTTTCAACGCGATGTCTGTCAGAAAAACGTCTCGCACCCATGGAGTAGAAACGGATTCCGCCTATCGGTTCTCGCGCGGTGTAGATTCAAGTTCAACTGCGGCAATTATGGATCGGGCGAGTTTGCTGATTCTGCAGGTGGCCGGTGGTGAAGCGTACGTTGAGGCCTATGATATTAATTCCAGCCCGCTTTCAAAAAATCCGATTTCAATTTCGATTAAGACCGTAAGTGATCGGCTGGGCTATGAAGCCGATGAAAAATTATTTTTAAGTTACATGCAGGGCCTGCAGATAAAAGTTGAACCGGTGAACGGCACGGTGGGCGGGCGTTCGAATAGCGGCGAGTATGTGATGACTCCGCCCTTATTCAGATTTGATCTCGAGCGCGATATGGATCTCGTTGAAGAGTACGCGCGACTTCACGGCTACGAACACATTCAGGAAAAAATTCCGGCATTTCAGGCCGAACCTGCGGCCCACAATGCCGAATATGTGTTGAATCAGAAAGTGGCGCAGTTTATTCGGGGTGAAGGTTTTAATCAGGCTTTCAACTATGCATTTACCAGTGAGGTGGCGGAAAGCGGTTTCGTATCTGATATTAACCGGCTGAAGATCCAGGGGCTGGCTACCGATGAACCGGCGATAAAAATCCGCAATCCCCTCAGTGAAGAACTGAATGTGATGCGCCGGACGCTGTCGTTCGGGCTTTACCGAAATGCCCTTGAAAACGTGCGCGCCGGAAATCAATACGGAAATCTTTTTGAAATCGGCCCGGTTTTTTCAAAAACTGAAAGTGGCTACAAAGAGAGTAGCCGTGTTTCACTTATTTCATGGGGTGCACCTGTGGGTATTTTCGCAAATCCTGCAGCGCCGGTTCATAGTGTAAAAGCCGCAATTGAAAAACTGTTTCAATCGCTTCAGATTACCTCGTATTCGTTTGTTCGAACCGATGAAGCGCCCGCTTTTCTTCATCTTGGCCAATGGGCCCAGGTTGTTGTGGAAGGGCAGGCTGTAGGGTACTTAGGTTCGGTGCATCCGATGTATCTGGACAATGAAAAAATCAGATTCGGAATGGCCATTGCCGAACTCGATCTGCAACAGATTCTGAAGGGCCAACCGCGGCCGGCGAAATTCCGGTCGCTCTCGAAGTTTCAGCCTTTGCAGCGCGATTTTGCATTTGTTATGGATTCGGGAAAAGCCATCGGTGATTTATTGAAAGAAGCCAAGAAGGCCTGCGGCCCTGTGCTGAAGGAACTCGTCGTGTTTGATATTTATGAAGGTGACAAGCTGCCAGCTGGACAAAAGTCTGTGGCATTGCGAGCGAGCTTTCAGGCTAATGATGTCGCATTGACTGATAACGAATTGATTGATTTAAGTCAGAAATTAATCCTTTCTGCCAAAAAGTCTGTTGGAGCGGTATTGCGCTAAGCGGTATTTTGAAAATAAAGATTCAAAAACTTGATTCATTTCGAATACTTGCTAGGCTTTTACTATCTTAAGGAGAAGATTTCTCATGGCAGGACAGAACGTCGGAAACTCAACAATAACTAAAGCGGATATTGTTGAAAAAGTATATGAGACCATTGGTTTTTCGAAAAAAGAAGCCAGTGAATTGGTTGAACTCGTTTTTTCAGAGTTGAAAAAAACCCTACAGAGCGGTGAAAAAATTAAAATCTCCGGTTTTGGAAACTTCGTGGTCAGAGGTAAAAGCGAGCGCGTTGGCCGCAATCCTCAGACAGGTGAGCAAATTAAGATTTCGGCGCGAAGGGTTTTAACTTTTAGGCCAAGCCAGGTATTAAAGGCCATGCTGAACGGTGAAGAGTATTCGCACCTGAAGGATGACGAGGACGATGATGAATAGTAATAATCAGGCCAATCAAGCTAAAGATCAGGAAAACCTTTCGGTTACAACAGCAGAAATTGAACTTTCACTTGAAGATAAATTTCTGACTGAGTTAAACCCTGAAGCAACACTTGAAGCAACACTTGAAGCCGAAGTATCATTTCATAAATCAGAATCCGCAAGTTTTCCGAGTGTTTTGATCGACGACGAATTACTAAATGAAATTAACAATATCCCGGATCGTTTCGTTTTTAATATCGGCGATGTGGCAGATTTGCTGGGCATCAAACAGTATGTTTTAAGATATTGGGAGCAGGAATTCGAACTGCTT
>JANOJH010000653.1:0-1354 GCA_031408135.1 Bdellovibrio sp.
TTTAGATTTTGCTGCCCCGCGATGACGTTTCATAGAGAGGGTGCTTCGAATAAAGTATTAACTTTAAGACTTCCTCAATTTATTACTTTAAGAAAGAAAATGAAATTCCTAAAAATAACCTTAGGCTCAATCTTAGCCATATTTCTCATTGCCTTTGCAGTAGGCTACATCCTATACATCAAAAGCAACACCGAAGTCCTCACCCTCGATGAAGCTGCTCGCAAAAATGTCTCCGGCAGTTTTGTTCAGCTTACTGATGGCGTCACACACTATGAACTGGCCGGATCGGATACTGGTAAAGTTGTAGTGTTGGTTCACGGATTTAGTGTGCCTTACTACATTTGGGATAGCACGTTTGTAAAACTGGTACACGAAGGTTACCGCGTTCTGCGCTATGATGAATTCGGCCGTGGCTTTTCTGATCGTCCGGAAAAAGTGTATGAAGCAACATTTCTTCGCAAGCAATTGGAAGAGTTGCTTACAAAACTAAACCTATCATCTGTTCACGCCATCGCAGGTCTTTCTTTTGGCGGCCCGGTAGTAACAGATTTTGTTGTACACCATCCCACGCAAGTGGATAAAGTAATTTTAGTTGATCCGATGTATCCGGTTGAAAGTGATAGGGCAGGAGGGACACAATATCCTGAAAGCTTTATGAATTATATGATGGCGTTGTCGCCCGGTGATATGGTCAACGGTCAACTTACCGATCTAAAATATCCCGAACGGTTTCCGCAATGGGGCGATCAGTATAAAGTTCAAATGCAATACAAAGGACTTCGGCAGGCGTTGATCTCCACCCGTCTTCACTATGCTACACCGGAGCAGATACGAGCTACTTATGAACAATTGGATAAGTTAGCCAAACCGGTATTGTTAATTTGGGGCATGGAAGACAACACCACACCATTCAGTTCAAGCGATGAATTGCGCAAAGTATTACACACCGATTTTAAGCCTGTGGAAGATGCAGCTCATTTGCCCCACATGGAGAAAGCGGGAGAAGTGAATGCCAAGATTCTGGAATTCTTAAAGGAAGACTGAGCTTATTTTTTCTCTAATCCTGCTTCGAGAAGGAGAGTAAGCAACACAAACTTGATCCCATCCGGGCCCTTTTCGTTAATCCACCACTCGTCCAGTGAATGTTCATTGTTACTTTTCCCTCCAGAACCAATTGTTACTGCTGGGATGCCTTTGGCAGTTGGGGCGCCAGAATTAGTTGAGCCGATACTTAGTTGAGGGTTTGTTGTGAAGTATCTGGCGGCAGCCAATGATTGTTGAACTAGTGGTGCGTATGCGGGAGTAACCCCTGTTGGCCTATTGCCAATTTGCTCGAAGGTGAGGGTTAATGCTT
>JANOJH010000677.1:0-5201 GCA_031408135.1 Bdellovibrio sp.
CTGGATGAGCCCACCACGGGTTTACATTTTGACGACGTCAGAAAACTGGTTGAATTACTGCACGAACTTTCTGATCAGAACAACACGGTGCTGGTGATTGAGCATAATCTCGAGGTTATCAAGACCGCCGATCACATTATTGATATTGGTCCTGACGGGGGCGTGCTCGGCGGCGAAATTGTTGCGACCGGCACTCCTGAAAAAATAATTTTAAATAAAAAAAGTATAACAGGGCGCTACTTGAAGCCCCTTATCATCAAAGGCAGTGTATGAAATATTTTACGATTCCGATTCTTTCACTTGTAGTCGGCCTTGCGGCCGCCGGTTTTATTACCTGGAACAACACCGGCAATGGCGCCGCCGTTTTGCAGGTACTGCTGATTGTTGGCCTGTTGTGCGTGCTTGAGATTTCACTTTCATTCGATAACGCGGTTGTAAATGCGGCCGTACTGAACAAAATGAGCAAAATCTGGCAGCGAAGGTTTTTAACCTGGGGTATTGCCATTGCCGTTTTCGGGATGCGTTTTGTATTTCCGCTGGTGATTGTGTCGGTGATTTCGCATGTTTCGCTTTTTGAATCGCTGACGATGGCGATTTCAAGGCCGCAGGAGTATGCGGCTATGATGCAAGGTGCGCATCTGGCGGTAAGTGCTTTCGGTGGTGCGTTTTTGTTGATGGTTTTTCTTGATTATTTTTTCTCACATGAAAAAGATGTGCATTGGATTGAAATTATCGAAAAGCCTGCGGCCAAGATGGGGATTTTTCAGAGTATCGAACTGATTTTTGCGCTGGGCGCGATGCTCGTTATTCATCGTTATATTCCTGATGCTGAAAAGGGTACGTTTCTAATTTCCTTCTTATGGGGCCTATTGACCTTTATGATCGTGCATGGAATCAGTGGCGTGCTCGAGGGCGGCCATCTTTCCAAACTTAAATTTTTCAGTTCGGGCTTCGGGATGTTTTTGTATCTGGAAGTGCTGGATGCGTCGTTCAGTTTCGACGGCGTTGTGGGCGCATTTGCGATTTCGAATCAGTTGCTGGTCATCATGATCGGTCTTGGTGTCGGTGCATTTTTTGTTCGGGCCATCACGCTTTATCTTGTTGAAAATCAAACTCTGAATCAGTATCGCTTTCTGGAGCATGGCGCGTTCTATGCTCTTGGGGTGCTGGCGTTATTCATGTTGCTGGATACCTTCTTTCATTTTTCGGAATGGCTAACAGCCCTGACCGGTGCCTTCATATTGGTAATATCGGTGCTCTGGTCGATGTATGAAGACCGCAAAATAGCGGCTACGAAATAGTTTTCGGCCGATCCAGATAAACTGAAAGCGCGCAGCTTGAAAGTATAATCAGCGCGCCGAAAAGTTGCAGGCCATCAAGACTTTCACTCAGAAAATATGCAGCAAAAACAAATGCAAACGGGGCCTCAAGTAAACACAGCATACTTGAAGTGGTCGTAGACAATGTTCGTTGCGCCCGCACCTGCAGATAAAAAGCCAGCATACTTACAAGCAGTGCAAGCCCCACGACTGAAAGCACCGACTGCAGGTGAACCACTTCAGGCCACAGGTTTATTTTTTTTGCGCGGGTTTCGAAAACCAAAAACGGCAGAATTGTAATGAGCGACCAGAATGTCTGATAGGTATTGAAGCGGAAAGCACTCTTGGTATTTTTAGCAACTTTTCCGATAAACATGATTTGAAACGCAGCCGTAAAAGCCGCAGCCAGCGTCAGCAATTCACCAATATGCAGACTCACTTCCTGCATATTCAACAAAAAACCCATGCCGGTAAAAGCCAGCAGGCTAAGGATAATATGCCGGGGCTTAATTTTTTGCCGGAAAAAAAGGGCGCCGATAATCGGAATCAGAACAACGTAGAGCGAAGTAATAAATCCTGAATTGGTGACACTTGTGAAATTCAATCCATAGGTCTGAAAAAAAAGCGAAAGTCCCAGAAAAAACCCGGCCAACATCGATGAGCGGGCATCGGGCCAAGAGCTTTTGAACAGGGCACGGTTTGAAAAATAGAGAATCATTTCGCCGACAATAAATGCCAGCACAAATCGCCAGAAAATCAGCGTAGAGGCCGCAAAATCCGCAAGTGCCAGCCGCACGAGCGTAAAGGAGCCGCCCCAGATAATACCGGCAATGGCCAGTTCAATAACGGCCAGATTGTATTTGCTGAACTTAATCAAAGGCCTCGGCCCAGACACGCGTTTTATCGAGACCGTCGATTTCCAGTAACTGATGTTTCGTATCTTTTATCATGCCGCCATTGCCGCAAAGATAAAACGTAGTTGGAATTTCTTTATAGCCGGTTTCGCTGAGAAAATTCTGCACATAGCCTTTTTTTCCGGTCCACTTTTCAGACGGCCGGCTCAGCACATAATAATATTCGAAGTTCGGCAGTTGCTTTTGTAAGCGCTGCAGTTCGTTTTCGTAATAGATGTCTGATTCGTTTCTTACACCGAAATAAAGTTTATATTTAAGCTGCGGGTATTGCTGCATTTTCGACTCGATAAAGCAGAAATGCTGGGAAATTCCGCTGCCGGTATTCAGGAAGACCACTTGCTCGGTTGGTGGTTCCTGGAAAAATACTTTTCCGAACGGGCCGGTCATTTTCAGGGTTTCTTCACCTTTAAGCTCCCACACAAATTTACTAGCAACGCCGCTTTCGACAAATTTAAAAATGAGTTTAAAACCGTTGTTTTTCACATCAGTCGAGGCAATCGAGTATGCGCGCAAAGCTGGTTTAGGTGCGCCTTCGACCGGTACATGCAGCATAACAAATTGCCCGGCTTTGAAAGTAAAGGCCGGTTGATTCGTCAGTTCAAGAATGAGTTCGCGGATATTCGGAGTGTGGTCAATAATCTTATTGATCTTAAATTCGTAAATAGACCTTAAATTTGACATGTACTAACTATTGCCGAATACTGGGGATTGTCAAAACGTTTTTTCTAGATTGTGATAGAGGGATAGTGAAACAGAAACCGCAGAAAAATTATTCGAAAAAAACAAATTCCCCATTTCAGAATGAGGGTTCCCAGCGCTTCGACAGCATTGATGCTTTTCGCGGTTTTGCGATGGTCTGGATGACGATTTTTCATTTCTGCTTTGATCTTAATTATTTCGGTTTTCTGAATCAGAATTTTTATGAAGACAGTTTGTGGACGGTACAGCGTAACTGCATCGTCAGTCTGTTTTTATTCTGTGCAGGTATGGGTCAGGCGCTGGGTCTGACTCAGGGTCTGAGCTGGAGTCGCTTCTGGAACCGCTGGAAACAGGTGGCGGGTGCCGCGCTTCTTGTAAGTGTAGGTTCCTATTTTATTTATCCTGAGAGTTATATCTACTTCGGAGTGCTGCATGCAATTGCCGTTATGCTGATCATTATGCGGCTGACGTACCGGATGAAATACGGGTTATGGGTGATTGGCTTTCTGCTCATCGGGGCAAAATTTTTGTTGCCGGCGCTGTTTGCGGCCGTTGGCCCGTCGCTCGAGGTATTCAATCACCCTTGGCTTAACTGGCTTGGTATTGTGAGTTACAAGCCGCGTACTGAAGATTACGTTCCTCTGATTCCGTGGCTTGGCGTGATGTGGTTGGGGCTTGCAACCGGCCTGGCTTTAATGGAACACAAAAAGCAGCTTATTGCTGCAGAACTGCCGAGGGGCTTACAGCCGCTGGCTACGCTTGGGCGTTACTCTTTAAGTTATTATCTGATTCATCAGCCGGTTTTGTTCGGGCTGATAATGTTCGTGAAAAAGTTATTCTGAAATCTTGGCTGCGCATCCGATATAAGAAAGCATTAACGAACTTGTTAGTTTGAACCTAAGCGATTCAGGCACGATGCCTGAAAAAATATTTTTAAGTGGAATACTCGTAAACACGGGCCTTATGCCCGACATTTCGAGCACGTTCAAGTTTGCAGTTTTACAAAAAAGTGCAAGTTCTGAAGGTTTAATGAAGAGCTTGAGCACATGCATATTTTTGGGAGTGTTTCTTACCAGAAGTTCTACCAGTCTGATAACAATCAGATTGGCCAGCCAGTTGCGGTTGAAAGTGTGAAACACAAATAGCCCACCTGGCTTTAGCACTCTCGAAAATTCCCGGATCGCAGCTTCAGGGTGCTCGACATGCTCCAGAAAATCCATTGCGGTCAGGACTTCAAAACTGTTATCTGCAAAAGGCAATTGATAGGCATCAGCTTTCAAATAGTCTACGCTGTTCGTTTCGTCGAAACGTTTGGCCGTTGCTAGGCTTGTTTCAGAGAGATCCACGCCGGTTACTTTAAGGCCGTTTTTGGCAAGTCCGTTACTCAGAAAGCCGCCGCCGCACCCCACATCCAGCACGTTTACCTGCTGAAGATTTCTAAAATTTTTTCTTATCTGATCAAGCGTCCAGAGTAATTTTACCCGGGTTTCGGCGCGCAACAACGCGACCGGATCATCATAGGCGGTGTACCAGCGGTCGCTGTAGGCATCATATATTGAATTGTCAATTTCGATTTTTTGCATAAAATCCCCAATAGCCGATCTGATAAATCATAAACGAAAAAACAAAAGCACCCATCAGCGCGAACATCAGTTTTTCAGCGGACCCCATCCAAAGGAGCCCTGCGGCCATGAGCGGTACCGGATGCAGGATGAACAGCAATGAATGCAGCCAGTTTTCCTGCGCTGTGGCCTGTGCCGTGTGAATGAATTCATCTTTCGTAATCAGCACACACGAAAAAACTGCAAGCAGCAGGTAATTAATCATTTTGGCTGGGCTGTAGTCGAAAAAATACAGAAAAGCATAGCAGCCCACGACTGAAAGTGAATCAAGCGGGTGCCCCACCATTTCCCAGAGCGGAAGCCCGCGCTTGCGATGAAAGAAAAATTCATCGATAATAAGAATAAGCCCTTGCAGAAGAAAGGCCGAAACCATCAGGGTCTTCATACCACCTCAAAAAGTGCGCCGAATAAAGTTAAGCCGGGGCCGAAAGCAAGGCTGCACACCTGCTGGCCGCGCTCAGGTCTGGCAGCCAGAATTTCGGCCCAGATATGCGGTAACGTGGCCGAAGACATATTGCCGTACTCAAAGAGAATTTTTTTGCTTTGCGCGCACTGCTCATCTGTAAGTTCCAGAGTTTTTTGAACGGCTTCAATAATTTTCGGGCCGCCGGGGTGAATTGCAAATAAGGCGGTAAGTGAAGCGCCTA
>JANOJH010000678.1:0-1738 GCA_031408135.1 Bdellovibrio sp.
AACTTTGGCAGAAGTGCCTGCAGCATTTGACTGGTTTAAACTAAAAAAGTAAGTGCCACTGGTGGTTTTTGTTATATTAAATGAAAACGCCGAGGCTACACAGCTAACGGTCTGGATATCACTACCGGTTAAATTAACTGTAGCCCCGCTTAGACAAGTGCCGGTAATTGCAAGCGCCGCATTGCTAACTTTACTTAATAAAATCGGGCTGTTTATTACTAAACCGCCTGGTGCGGTTAGCGCTCCAGCCGCAGACGGCGCATAACCTTCGGTTTTACCACAACCGGCAAGATACACAACTGCAGCAAAAAGCGGAAACAACTTCAACATATTCATCACCCTACTTATCGGAAAAACATGAACTTAACTTAAGTTCAGCTGTATCGAAATAAAACTGCGTTTCAAGATGAGAAAAAACTGGACGATTGTCTAAAACAAATCTGTACTGGCGCGAATGTCGTCTTTAGTATCGAAACTTTTCTCGGGCACACTATATGCAACTTTAGTTATAGGGGAAAATTTGAACTTAAACGATGATCGAATGCGAATACTTATTGTTGAAGATGACGAAAATGACCAGCTGTTAATCAAACGCGTGCTCGATAAGTCGGACATCGTTTACGATTCTCTTTGTGTCGACAATCGTGATGGCTTCGTTTTGCAGTTGCAGGCGTTCAGACCCGATCTAATTCTCTGCGACTACTCTATACCGCACTTCGGGGCATTGGATGCTCTGAAGCTGCTGGGCGAACGCGCGTCGCAGACGCCGGTGATTATTGTGACCGGTGCACTCTCGGACGAGCTAGCAGTTGAATGTCTTAAAAACGGAGCCATCGATTATGTTCTGAAAGATAAAATTGTAAGGCTTCCTTCGGCCATCAAGCTGGCCATTCAACTGGTTGAATCCCGCCGCGAAAAAGTTGAGACCGAACTCCGATTGCGCGCCAGCGAAATGCAGCTTAAAACTGTAACAGACGTATTGCCTGCATCGTTAACCTATTTCCGGAATAATTTTGAATTTGAGTTCTCAAATAAAATCAGTGACGACTGGTTCGGAAAAAAAATTACCGGGGAAAATGTACAGGCCGTGCTGGGCCAGGGCGTTTTTGAAAAAATTCAAGCGGCGATGCCTTCACTTACCAAAGGAGAACAGCTCAACTTTGAAAGCATGCTGCCCGGAAAAAAGAGCCGGCGATTTATCAATATCATCATTGTGCCCGATTTCGAAGGCCCGCTCGGCATAAAGGGTTTTGTTTGCCTGATTACCGACATTACCGACCAGAAAATTTACGAAAATGAACTGAAAGATGCCAAAAAAGCGGCTGACGAGGCTAACAGTGCAAAAACTCAGTTCCTTGCAAACATGAGTCACGAAATCCGCACCCCCCTGAATGTGATTATGGGGCTTTCAGAATTGTTGATTTCTGATCCCGAGGCCGAGTCCGAAGAACGCACCCTCTGGCTGAAAAAAATTGTTCGCAACAGCGAGCACCTGAAGAAGGTCATCGATGAAATCCTCGATCTTTCAAAAATTGAAGCCGGAAAAATTCAGATCCAGCTGCAGCGGTTTTCTGTAAATGAATTGGTCGCGCAGTTGAAGTCGACTCTCTGGCCGCTGGCGCGCGAAAAAAATCTTGAACTTAAATTTGAAGTTTCCGGCAGCATCCCCGAGTTCATTTATTCTGATCCGGTAAAACTACGGCACATTCTTCTGAACGTGCTTGATAACGCGATTAAA
>JANOJH010000728.1:0-1340 GCA_031408135.1 Bdellovibrio sp.
AACTCTCGATGTACTTTCGAATGGCAGAGTCGATGTCGGACTTGGCTACGGCTGGAACAAACTGGAGATGATCAACAACGGCATCGACCCGACAGGCCTTGGCGAACCAGCCTTACCACCAACAGGAGGTGCAGTTGCCAATGCTTTCGCCAAAGCAACGGGCAAGCGTTTGTACAACCAGCCGTTCAGCAAACAAGAGGAAATGAAGGGAGTTAATTTGGGAGAGAAGATGTAGAGATAGGTATTTGATTGATTTAGTTTGGAACGTCAGGTGAGAGCCTGACGTTTTTTGTTATTTATAATTGCTAAATTAGACTCCTATGCCTAGGAAATGAAGAAGGTAATAAGATGTTTTAACTGTGAGAAACAAATTAGTAGAAAGGCAGGAGATCAGACTGTTGAGCATATACCAATACAGAGTCTTTTTGAAGGATTTGGAGATGACTATAAACTCAATAGAATAACTGTTCCCTGCTGTTATAAATGCAATAAT
Source organism: Bdellovibrio sp. (assembly GCA_031408135.1). Lineage (GTDB taxonomy): Bacteria > Bdellovibrionota > Bdellovibrionia > Bdellovibrionales > Bdellovibrionaceae > Pseudobdellovibrio. Next base: position 494 of record JANOJH010000728.1, read on the forward strand.
GAGTCATCAAAAGTTTTGGATGAAGAGTTTAGAAACTTTATTGGCTCAATTAGTAATCATTCTGATATGCAGCCGATTGCTAACAAAACAATTAAATCCGTACTCCACTATAAAAAGCAGTTTGATAGAATACATATTGATGAAAACAGAAAGTTTGGTATAATATTTAAGAAGAATTTAATAGCTGAGTATCTGAAAAAAGTGTTCAAAGGAGTCTTCTATTACCAATACAAATATCCATTGCCATCCCAGTATACCTTAGGTGTTGATCTTGATGGAGACAAGATTGGTAAATTATCAGCACAATGCATGAATTACTTACTCTTAAACTTTGAATACAAACACTCCGGCTCTCCTTACATTTTTAAATACATCTTACAGCCTTTAAGGGAGGGAATTAGGCAAAAAGAAAAAAATGATTTGATCCCGGAGGATACGGATAGGTATGTGGCCTTATTTGTTTTTAGCAATTTGACTTTTTCAGCAATGGTGTATGCTAGTCTGATCAAAAATACTAACTGATTATCTTAATGATTTGCTAAGTTAGGTTAGAATTAGTCTAAGGCTACAATTAAAAGCTTCTTCTCCAGTCCTCATCGAGATCGCGGGTGCAGGTTGAGATACTCGTTCGCTTTGCTCTTTTAAATTTTTGCTGCCCCGCGATGACGTTTCATAGGATAGAAAATCACACTATGTAAATCTGTTCTTCCAACCAGACGAACCACAATCGATGTGTCATTCCGGGCACGTGCGAACTTAGCGACAAGAGCCGAATTAAATTTGACCCGGAATCCACTAAAGTATCAGCAATCGTATTTCATAGTTTCGGCTCCAATCCTCATGGGGA
>JANOJH010000166.1:0-1725 GCA_031408135.1 Bdellovibrio sp.
GTTTTTGATTTTCAGCATGTTGTTCATTTTCATTGAATTTTGCACCTTCTTGTTGTAGCCAAGTTGACCTATGATATTGAGATTTCGTTTTCCGATATCAACCATCAGCTCAATTTTTTCAAGCAGAATGTTCAGCTTAAAGGGTTTCGAAATGTAATCGATCGCTCCAAGTTGCAGGGCCTCGATCACAAAAGACGTTTCGTTGTTACCCGTAACCAGACAGATATTCAGATCGAGATTATGTAAAAGTGATTGTTTGATGAAATCCATACCGTTCATCACCGGCATATTGATATCGCAGAGAACCAGTGCGGGCTTGATGTTATTCTTGACGATCAGATCGATTGCCTGCTGGCCATTATAGGCGCGAACAACTTCGTAATTATGCATAATAAGAACTTCCGACAGAATATTATTTAGTTCACTCTCGTCTTCGACTACTAAAACCAGCACTTTATCCACTTTGCCCCCAACCCGTTTACGACCTGATTTATTAGTTATCGACTTAAATCTGAATTAATTGAGCACTTTTGCAAGGCCTTAACAATTATCAGGACTTTCGGTGAAAATCTCAAAAAAGCACATTTTAAACGGCTTCAGCGCAAAAAAAAGGACCTCTTTCGAAGTCCTTTTTCTTTAACATTTTTTTAATCTGTTAATCGGTCGATTACCATTTGATTTGGTCGACGTCGTAACCCCATTTAGTAAGAGCATTTTTGTACATACCCTTAATAAAATCCTGAGCTTGTTCTGGTTTTAAACCCAGTTCAGTTGCAGAACGGTTTGTTAATTCACGAGCAGCACTTGTGTCACCCGCCTGTAAATTGTGGAATGCTGCGATAGCTTCTTTGTAAGACGCACCACCAGAAATTGTTCTGAAGGTTTTGTCTTGATCTTTTTCAGTGATCTTTCCACGTTCGGCACCCATAACCGCCCAAGAGTTCAGAGCTGAAGCAACTGCAACCGCTTTAGAAGCTGAGAAACCATAAGATTTCATCAGTTTGTCAGCGCCAGCTTTAATCAACTTAATGTTTGACTGAGACTTAAGAGCAAATGAATCAGAATCTCCGGCTTTGTTAGCGTCTTTATTGTTGATCGCCTGACCATAGTTTGAAGCACCCGTTTCAGCTGAATAAAGAACTCCGTTTTTACCAAACCAGTACTGTTTTCCGGAAACGTTTTCCCAGAATGCACCGGTAACGCCTACACCAATTGTAGTGCCTGATACATAGCCAGCGAATTCGCTAGGGTTAGCATAGTACTGGAAAACACCTAAATCGTTGAATACCGACGCGCGGCCTGAAGAGTCAAACTTAACATACCAAAGATCGTCAGAACCGAAGCCCTGGCTATTATACACAGGATCAGCAGAAACAGTTACTCGAGCGCCGGTTGAACGAACAAAAGTACAACCTGGAGTAGGCTCAGAAGAGCTACGGCAAACGTCACCGAAAACGGTTTCGTATGGATAACGTACGATGTCTGTTGAATCGATCGGTGGCTGTGTTGTAGTCGTACCGCCGCCACCACCGCCACCACCACAGGCAGACAGTAAAGCAACCGCTATTATCATACCGGCTTTTACAGCCAATTTATTCAGTTTCATATTCCTCCAGAATTTGGTTAGTTTGATGAGTTACACAATCGTTAAAAAGTGACACCATTTTATTTACGTTAGGCTCTATAGCAAAAACCGTGACCAACTTTTTGACACCAGAAGGCACC
>JANOJH010000744.1:0-1973 GCA_031408135.1 Bdellovibrio sp.
ATACCACCTACACGGCCATCAAATTGAAAACTCATACTGAAGCTCTTATAGCTTACTTTGTTGTTTATACCCCATGTCCAATCTGGGTTTACGTTGCCCAAATATCTGCGGGCGTTACCGTTAACACTTGTAAGTGGAATGGCTCTTCCATCTGATCCAATGATGAGCGTTCCATCCGTTTTGCGCAGCAATCCAGTTCCCCAATATTGATCAATACGCTCGCCCACCTGACGATAAGGATCGAGATTTTTAATTTCATCATAAATTTTAGTGATGTACTCTTTATAAGTTGACCAGTTTACATTCACATCCCATCTGAATCCGCTATTAGATGAAACAGGTGTTGCATTAAACATCACTTCCCATCCTTTACGCTGTGTCTCAATTCCGTTTACCAAGGCATTGGTGTAACCAGACGTTTCAGAAATCGGAAGATTATAAATTCCAGGGCCATCCAAACTTTGGAAGTATGTAACATCAAGTCCAATCTTATTTTGCAAAAATTTTACATCCAAACCTGTTTCCCAGGCAGAACTAAAACTTGGTTTAAGATTAGGATTGGTGATCGTGTTCGAATAATAAGCAGCCGGTTGGTTATTAAATAAAAGAGATGTGTTATAAACCGGAGCATTCACATAGCTAGGACCATCATAGGGAGACGAATAGGTTGAGCCATACCCGAGAGGGTTACCGTTGATTGAGACAGAAGGAGTAGGCCCAACTGTTGACGATGTTAATGCAGACCCAACATTAGCATAAGATCCTCTTACTTTTAAGAAAGAAAATAAAGCAGGTAACTCTACTACTTCAGAGATAACAACTGCTAAAGAAGCAGACGGGTAAAAATACTTATTGTTTGAAACTGGCAAGGTTGAATGCTTGTCTGCTCTGCCAGTGAGTGATAGCGTTAAAAAATCCTTGTAGGTCAAGTCAGCATATCCATAAGCACTTAAAACAGACATAGGAGCTTCAAAGTTGTATGCTTTAATAGGATTAAGCGTATTTGAGAAACTATACCATCCTGGAACATTCAAATAGTCGGTTGTAGTATAGCTTGAGCGATAAACAAACGTCCTTAAATTGCCGCCTGCAGAAGCGCTCAATGTGAAATCAGAGGAGAGTTCCTTGTTGAAAGATAGCATGACATCCGTATTGTTTTCAAACAAGTTCCGTTGGTCTTCCCGATAATCTCCCCTTGCTTGCTCGCGACCGTAGGTAGTAGCTGAGTAGGGAAACTTTTCGGTTCTTAAAATATCATAAGAGTTAATTTGGCTGCGACCCATCAGGTTAAGGCCTTTTGCAATCTCCCATTTCAAAGACATGTATCCATACACATCTGTTTTGTAGTGACCGCGTGTCCAATAATTGGCCTGAAACCAAGGATTATTATAGCGTGTATAATCTGCATAAATTTGCTGCACACCTTCTTTACCAGGCTGCCATATTTTTTTCATATCATCTACATTCCAATCTGCGCCACCCCAGATGGTCATGTTGTAGATTAAGCTGTTAGGGCCATATTGAGCGTCCGGATAATTATCAGTGTATTGCTTATTGTAGTTTAAATTTGTTTCGAACCTAACTTTTGGAGACAAGTCAATGCCTGCAGAAATATTGAAGTTGTTTGAATTCAATTGCGAGTTAGGCACCAGACCACGCTGATAGTTGTAAGAGGTTGAAAAACGCAAATCGTAATTTGAACCACTTGCAGCAACTGCAATGTTGTTTGTACTTACCACACCATTTTGGATAAAACGCTGTAAGTTATCTTTTCCTCTGGCTGTCCACGGAGTAGGAATTATGTTACCGGTAAAGGACGTGCCACTTGGAAAAGTGGTGGTATATGTTTTAGTAGGATCGACTACACCATCATATTGAGGAATCAACTGGCCATCGAAGCGAGGCCCCCAAACATCATAATCTGAATCATTCAAACCAGCACCTCTTCCATCTGCAAAAGCGTAAGTGCCATG
>JANOJH010000748.1:0-6693 GCA_031408135.1 Bdellovibrio sp.
CTAATGCTAAGTGGTTCCAAGTTGGCGCCCGAATCACCTTAACCCATGCCCTTCTCAAGCAATTCAAAGGGTCTTATAACCCAGCGCTCGGCTTTGTTGTAATCCTCGAGGTTGATTTCCCCGCCATTGCGATCGAACGCGTAGATCGACGCCACATGATTGAGGAAGTTGCGCCGGCGGGTCGAAAGCGTTGCGTAATAGGTATCTAAAAGTTTCGGAGCGCCGGCCAATACAGAATTTTTTTGAATTTCCATGCACTTTTGAACACGCTCTAGAATCTCGACACCCCGGATTTTTCGATCCGGCTTTACATGCGTAAAAAGTAAAATCCCGAAGCGATCAAGCAAAGGGCCTGAAAACCTTTCGAGGTACCTCGTGCACTTAAGCCGCGTGTACCGGCAGCTTACGTTACTTTTAAGCGGCGTCCATTTGCCACAGGGGCAAAGATTAGTGGTGGCCACCACCTGAAAGTCCGAGTTGAATTCGCGATGGAAGGCGCCGCGAGAAAGGCGCAATTTTTCACCGGTCATGGGACCGCGCAGGCTCTCTAAGATTTCGGGGCTAAACTGCGAAAACTCATCAAGCAGCAGAATTCCGCCCTGCACGCGCTCGAGCTCACCTTCAAAAAGGTTCTGACCTCCGCCAAGAAAGGCTGCAGGGCTGATACTGTGGTGGGGGGCCACCACGGGGCGCCACAGATGCTCGAAGCGGATGTCAGAAGCAGAATCGGGCTCTGTAAGAAAGGAATTCAGCGAAAAGGCCAGCGTAGATTTGCCGGCGCCGGAATCGCCCGCGAGCAGCGCGTGAAGCCCGGTGGTGGCCGCCAAAAAAAGGAATTCGGCTTCTTCTGTTGTGTAGAGACGATTAAGGCCCGCCGCCGGGCGTTTTAGTTTTCGCTGATTTTCAGTGAAGTTGATTTCGATGTCTTTTAGATTTTCAAGACGGAAGCAACTGGATTCAAATCCTATGCCTGTGAGTATTTTATATTCGCGCAGCAAGGCTTCGCTCTGCTGCAGATCTGACGGTTCGTACACATTGCCGTCTAATCCGAGTTCTCCGTACAACACCCAATCGTCTTTGATACGCGAGGCATCGATCTGTTCGGTTTTTAAGAGAATGCCGAGCGCCACCGCAAATTCGAGCCCGCGGGAACTTTTGCGCAGATGGTTCGGCTTGATATTGACGATCATCTGACTGGTCAGCGGAAACTTATAGCCCGAACTTTTCAGTGCGGATTTAATCCGATAAAAACTTTCTTTGATTATCCGGTCAGGAAGCCCGAGAAAATGGATCTGCGGAATTCCCGGAATAAATTCGATTTCGATTTCAGCCACTTCAAGCCGATTGCAGTTCTGGATAAGCGTTTTTAATTTCATAAACAGCTCATCTGCAAGATCAAGTGATGCAGGTAAGCCGTTGTATAGTCAGCTGATATCCGGATTGCGGAAAACTAAATCGAACGGTCTTTAATTTTTGAAAGCGGATGATGTTCTTCGATGGCCCTTGCCGCTGTATTGGTTGAAACTGCGGTGTATATTTGCGTCGTCTGGATGCTGGCGTGCCCGAGCAGCATTTGAATCGAACGTAAATCCGCGCCACCTTCAAGTAAGGCCGTAGCACAACCGTGCCGGAATCTATGCGGATGCACAGGCTCATCAAAGCCCGCTTTTACTGACCACGCCGCGAGCCAACGCCACACATCAACACGCGACGGACGATGCCCGCGATCATTGATGAGCAATGCCGAATTATTTGAATCGTGCAACAAATGGGATCGTGAATCTTTCAGATAGTTTTCGAGAGCAAAATAGAGCGCTTCGGTAAGCGGAATTAACCTTTCTTTACTACCCTTGCCGATGACTTTAACCCAGCGATCGGTACTTGAAAAATCATTTAGATTAAGCCCTATCAGCTCACTGACACGGCAACCGAGCCCGTAGAGAAACAACAGTGTTAAATGATTCCGTGCCGACTTTGCTTTATCATTCACGGTGCAGGCCAGAAACAAGCGTTCGAATTCTTCAACGCTGATGGATTTCGGTAAAGAGGTTTTCACCTTCGGCGGACGCAAATCCCGCAGCTCAGAGCACGTAACCCCGCGGGTTTCACAATACTTCAGATAAGTCCTGACGCTGCTGATGACCCGCGCCTGCGAACGCGTTGAAAGCCCTTCGCTTTTCATGTAATCGAAGAACTCGATCATCCGTTTGTTTTTTTCGGAAAATTTATTATAAAGTTCGAGATCGCGGCGATAAGCCATAATCGTGTTGAGTGAACGGCCGCGTACATTCTGCAAATCATCAAAAAAGTCGATCCAAAGTGTGTTATTCATAGTTGCATCCTGCTGACTCAAATGATGTCTGTGAATTGCTCTTTAGACAAGCTTTAAAAATGCCAAAAAAAAACTCCGAATTGCTCGGAGTTTTTAACTAAATATTTAATTATCTGAGCTGATCAGTTCATGTTGAGCTGTAAACCCTGACAATTGAAACCGTTAACCTGCTCTACTACCATAGTTCCGTAAATGTATGACGAATTAGAATACTGGTAAGAGTACTGTGATGCCTGCGCTTGGCTTAACGAAATCGTCATTGAAACCGGACCGGTTACAACCAGTTTTAATCCCGAAATAACTCCGTTTGTCCATTGACCAACAGTATACGTAGACAACGTGTAAGCTCCAGCCGGAATAGCCGGGCAGAAATATCCACCATTACCGCCACCGATTATTTGCGTTACCGTAACCTGACCCGCAGCACTTACTTTACCAACATAGTTCATTGCAGGTGAACCATACTGATAAGTTGGCTGAGTGCCCTGTTGTTGCGGTTGCGCAGCAAGATTCTGGCCCGAGAAACTCCAGTTAAGTGTCATCGCCGCCTGTTGATTGTAACCATAGCTATATGAACTATAAAGTGAAGCTTTTGTTTGAGCTATAAAGAACGGCAATCCGGTAATGCCCTCACAGTTGACACAACTTTGGGTAAACGCATTTACCGGCGCGGTATTGTTGTCTTTCTTGTTACCGCAGGCTATCAACACCGTTGATAATAAAGCTACTGTTATGAGCCCTTTTGCCAGTTTTTTTAAGTTAAAGTTTGTCATATATTCTCCGTTTTCCGTTTGTCATTTTATTATTAATTAATATTAAAAGCTTGTTTTATATCCACGTTTGTAAAAGTTCCAAGAACTGTATAACCAGCATCCACTCCGGGAGCCAAGCCGCACTTGGTTTGAATCACATTCGAGCGACAATCCTGGCCATTTAAGCCTGTATAATTGAACCAACACGAGCGGTAAAAGTAGGTCTTTTCAGTCTTGAAGTTTCTGAAGCTGACTTCACCTTTATACTTAACATTTAACGGCTCGGCATCGTTACCGCCACCGGATACAACATCTGGAATAAGGGTCAGGGTTATTGCGCCGAAAGCGTCTTCGAAAAAGCCTGTAAATACCAATCTGTTTTCAAAAGTGAACCAGTAGTTATAGTCCGCTTCCAAGCGGCCGTTATCATAGCCACCCTTCATTTCAATGTTCTTACCCATACCGGCCTTAAGCTCTCCAGAACGCTGAACTCCATTATCCATATAAGTGATTATAACCGAACCACCATAGCGACCGGCATCTGCCTGCACGAGGTTAATATTGATCTTAATATTTGTCGGATTATTTAAAGTATAGACGTTACCTGCAATGGCTGTGTACGCGCGCATTTTATCTGCTGTTGTAATAAGGTCAACCGTTACTCCACCAGTAATAGGTGTCGCTCCGCCGCCACCGCCGCCCGGTGGTAAAGGATCAATAATAACCGGCGGGACATAACCTAACGCCGTCGTGTTATTAGCTGAGTTTGAGTTCGATTTTGAACAACCAATACCCATCACTCCTAGTAGCATCGCAGATATGATAAGTGTTAATTTTTTCATAAAACCTTCCTTTAACCTAGTAATATGCTAAGGGCGTGCCGAAAATTAAGGCTTTTATAAGTGTTTGATTTTGCTTATGTATTATTAAAACTGTACTCTTATGCGACGTTCAATAAATGTTGATCGCGGCCTGAAGCAACAAAAAGGGCTAACAGTGTTCTCAGAATGAGACTATGAAACTTCGATGGAAACCATTAGCGGTGCATGGTCGGAAACCTCGTCCGGCAGCACTTCGAAGGCCACAACTTCAATTTCATTGCATAGAATGTAATCGGCAAACTTGCCGGGCTTCTGATAATGACTGGTTCGAGTGGAGGTTACCCCGTATTCGGTGACGAGATTTCGCGGACAGGCCTCTTCCAGAATTCTGAGACTTTGCGTTTCGGGACTCAGATTGAAATCCCCCGCCAACACACAAGGGTTGTTAAGTGAGTTGATAAAATCGGCGATCTTCTGCGATTGCAGAATGCGATCAGCGGTGTCGGTTTTTCCTGAGCCATTCCAAAGCCCGTGAAAATTGATAACGGTAACAGGGCCGGTCTGTGTGCTCAGGGTAACGAACTGGATATTGCGGGCATGATTACCGATGGCAACGGGGTTTTCAAACCCCTGTTCCTTAAAAACAAAAAGCTCGCCTTCATCGATAACACTGATTTCTTTCCTTACAAATGTGGCAAGCCCATAAATATTCCGGTATTGCGGTCTGAAATAAAATCTGAAGCCCGGTAATGAAGCGGCAATTTCCTCTAGAAGATTTGTTACTAAGCGCACGTCCATCGCTTCAATTAAAGATGTATCATCGGTTTGCCAGATTTCCTGCAGGCAGAACACGTCAACATTTTGATGCTTTTCAATGAAAGATTTGATGCCGGCAAGCCCGGCTCGTCCGCCCCAGGTGTTAAATGTAATAATTTTCATAGAATTATAACTACCCGACAAAAATCGGTATTTCAATTCACGATGCAAACCGGAGTACTAATATTTTGCCAGGCTTGACGACGTATCGCGCACCAGTTTCGCTTTGGGATAATAGTGGACGAGTATCTGAAGATAGCTTTTACCTTGCCTTACCTGCGCCAGCGTTCCCCACTGACAAAGCCCGGCGCCGTGTCCGAACCCCTGGCCGGTGATCTTTACTTTTTCATGAGTAACGTCGATCGAATCAACCGAACTTCGAATTTTGTAAAATCCAAAAAGCTCGCGCAGCTTCTGAACCGAAAAAGTTAATCCGCTCAGATTAAGAAATTGAGTTTTGTCGGTGTAAATACTTGTTTGGGATTCCAGCCCTTCAAGATTCGTTTTCTGCAAAAACTCGTCCTTAGTGATTTCAAAATTCCATCGGTTAGACTTTTTGGATGCACACCAAGGGTCAAGTGCGGTACCAGAGTCTACCTCGTAGGGGCCCCAAACCTCTGAAGCTTTCACCGTTTCGCCGCCGCAGTCGGCGTGATAATAAGCCTTAAGAACAGTACCATTGTTTTTTCGAAGCGTGATTCCGTCGGTGTCAGCAACTGCCAATTTTGTTTTCGGAGAATTACTGAGCAAAAAAACCTGATCATTCTGGTCGGACTCAAGATGGAAAGTTCTCGAATTCCGTTCCTTTATTTTTGCAAGTGCATAAGACCGAGCCACAACCGCCTGCGCCTTTAACGCCTCCAGCGGCCACGAAACCGGCATCTCACTGCCCACAACCCCCGCCAGATATTCGTTGAACGGTAACACCGAGATGATATCAAAACGCCCGTTGGGCTTTCGAGTTATAAAATTATTGTGCGGGAGGAATTTGTTATTGAACTTAAGGTGGTCGCCCCGAAAACCCCAGACATTGTTGCCGACCTGTTTTATTTCCGTTCCTTGAACGTTCGGAAACTGGTCAAGCTCCTTGTGCATGCGAATGCGCACCCACGCAGGAATTGGTTCGGCATTTGAGTTAACTGAAGCAAAAATAAAAAGAGAAATAAGTCCGAGTTTCAGTAATTGCTGCATCGAGTAAACCTACTCCATCTTTCTAGATGGAGCAAGCTCCTCACAGAACCCGCCGTGCCCTATTAAGGCAACGGGCTCTTCAAAGTGTTGATTCAATTTGAGTGACATCTTAACTCCAGTCCTTATCGTTGTGTCTTCGTATTTTATTTTCAAAAATATCTATCAAATTTATCCGCAGACAACTACTGCTAAAACTTATCAGTTGAAATTCCTGACTCATCCTTTGGTTTCCTTCACACATGCAGCACGAAGGCTTGGGTCTGTGTTCGGGTTAAGTGTCTGGGGGCCAACCTCTGTGAACCCCTTTGCTCCATGCGCGTTACTGCATTTCAACGCTACTATGGGTTCATCTGACTTCCATAAAAAGAATGTGTCTGATCTTATTGTTAAATTTGATTTCGACTTCAACATCCAGTTAACCTTTCATGGATCTCCCAAGTTCCTGACACAGCTTAATAGTTACATGCCACGCTCTCGGACACCGGTGGATCACTCATAGCTTTGCGATTACTCCCGCCCTTGCGGGTTAGGGTCGCTGATCTATTCTGCGTATTGCCTTCGCACTTCACATAAAGTCTCGGCATCCACACTCTTTTCAATATTTGACGGTGCTCTATCGCTTCACTTTCGTTGCGGCCTACAACCTCTCTGTCTACGCTTCGCTCTGGTCGTTACCTTCCAGCTCGCAAGACTCGATACGACGCCTGTTCTAGTTACGTCGGTCTATTTGGTGGTGTTTCACAACAGCATTATTTTAGACTAGCTATGCCAAGCTTGCTTG
>JANOJH010000752.1:0-2587 GCA_031408135.1 Bdellovibrio sp.
CTTAGACGGCACGGCTTTTTCGACATTTGTTAATGTCGATCTAATTAATGGCGCGCCCAAGAATTCAACTTTACCGCTCGGTGATGTGCGAAATGCATCTGATAAAGAAACAGTTTTAGATATGGCAAAATCAAAGATCCGAGTAGGCAAGATGGTGATGCTTAATTTCAGCGTTTCCCGCTCGGATGGAGTTACGCCCATTATGACTCCTTATTTAGGGGCTTTTGCGCATGTAATTGCTACTCCGGCCTCAGGAAACCAACTTATTCATGTGCATCCGATGGAAGGAAATGAACCGAATTCAGGGATGATTCATGCCACCTTCCCAAAAGAAGGCACTTATAGGCTTTGGGTGCAGTTTATTGAACATGATGAACTGAAAACAATTCCACTTTCGGTTGATGTCTTTAAATAATATGTCACAAATATTGCTCACTCTGCGTATTAGCTAGTAATAGAAGGACTTCCAAACATGCTGAACCTAATTATCAAATTCTCGTTAACTCACAGAATTTTCGTTGTTTCTGGAACCGCCTTTTTACTTGCCTATGGTGGTTGGATTGCAGCGCATTTGCCGGTGGATGTGTTCCCCGACTTAAACCGCCCTACTGTTACAATCATGACTGAGGCCGCAGGCCTTGCACCGGAAGAAGTTGAAACACTGGTTACGTTTCCGCTTGAAACTTCTTTAAACGGACTTCCGGGGGTTGAGCGAGTCCGGTCTAATTCCGGCGTGGGCCTCAGTATTGTTTATGTCGAATTTGAGTGGGGCACAGATATTTTCAGAAACCGCCAACTCGTTCAGGAAAAATTGACTTTAGCCCGCGAAAAATTACCAAAAAATGTTTCTCCGGTTATGGGCCCTATTGCATCCATTATGGGAGAAATTCAGTTAGTCGGCCTCACTTCAAAGGACCCCAAGATAAATCCGATGGACTTAAGAACCATTGCCGACTGGACCATACGCCCAAGGCTCTTAAGCATTCCGGGCATTTCGCAGGTGACCTCCATTGGCGGAGGCGTGCGCCAATATCAAATTCTTTTATCCGCTGAAAAAATACAAAAATTACAGGTTTCAATAGACGATATTGAACACAATTTATCTGAAATCAGCCTTAATTCCACTGGTGGTTTCATTAATATCGAGAAGTCTGAATCTCTCATCCGGGTACTCGGAGCCATCCGTAATAAAGAAGAAATCCTTAATTCTGTAGTAGGCATGCATCTGGGCCGCCCGGTTTTAGTAAAAGAAATTGCAGAAGTAAAAGAAGCCCCGCAGGTTATGCGTGGCGATGCCAGCATTAATGCCAATCCTGGCGTGATTATGAGTATTCAGAAACAACCCGGCGCCAGTACCGTAGAATTAACCGAACAAGTTGAAACGGCACTGAAAGAATTGCAAAAAACTCTGCCAGATTACGTCGTGGTTAATCCTGACTTATTTAAGCAGGCAACATTTATCGAAACCTCTATTCACAATGTCAAAGAAGCTCTGCGAGACGGCGTCATACTTGTTATTATCGTTTTATTTCTGTTTCTATTAAATTTCAGAACAACCGCGATTACTATTACCGCCATACCGCTTTCGTTTATACTGACGGCCATCGTCTTTAAAATCTTCGGACTTTCGGTTAACACGATGACTCTCGGCGGACTTGCAATTGCCACTGGCGAATTGGTTGATGATGCCATCGTTGACGTCGAAAATGTACTCAGACGACTGAAAGAGAACAAACAAAGTTCAAGCCCGAAAAACACATTGGTCGTCATTTATGAGGCATCAAGTGAAGTTAGAAACTCAATCGTTATTGCCACAATTATTGTATGTTTGGTTTTTGTACCGCTATTCAGTATGGGTGGCATAGAAGGAAAATTATTTATACCGCTCGGTATTTCTTACATCGTTTCGTTACTGGCATCGATGGTCGTGTCGTTGACCGTAACGCCGGTGCTTTGCTCGTATCTTTTATCAAAAGGAAAGCTTCTCGAACATAAAGATGGGGCCTTAGTCCGATTTTTAAAAAGAGTCGACACCCAGATTCTGCATAAATCATTAAAACATCCGAAAATTGTAATTGGGGTAACGCTTGCTCTATTTATTGGTGCCCTTGGCCTTTCATTAACTTTCGGACGCGACTTTTTACCTAAATTTAATGAAGGAACCGCAACCATTTCCATGATGGCACAGCCGGGAATATCTCTTGAAGAATCAAATAAGCTAGGTCAGCAGGCCGAAACTCTTATTTTAAAATCAGCCGAGGTTAAATCCGTTTCACGCCGCACGGGTCGTGCTGAACAGGACGAACACGCTGAAGGCGTTCACTCTTCTGAAATCGATGTTGATTTCAAAACTGAGGGGCGCGCCCGCGAGGTTGTGCTCAGTGAAATCCGCGCGAACCTTGCAACAATTGAAGGTGTTTTTGTCAACGTTGGGCAGCCGATATCGCACCGCCTTGATCATTTGCTTTCAGGAGTTCGCGCTCAGATTGCCATTAAAGTTTTCGGAAGCGACTTAGCCGTATTAAGAGCCAAGTCAGCCGAAATCAGAAATGCGCTGGAAGGCACAAGCGGTCTGGTTGATCTGCAG
>JANOJH010000796.1:0-8452 GCA_031408135.1 Bdellovibrio sp.
CCGCAGGAAGGGTTGATACATCGGGGGCTTTCCAAACATCTGGAATAACGGAAGCATTGGTTATAGTTACAGGTATATTTTCTTTTGCAGAGAAGATGGATTGTAACCTTGCTGGCCCAATGATTAATGCGACTGCCATCAAACTTGCCAAGGCCAGGATGAGCAAGACAATGGCGAGGAGTGCATTGCTGATTTTGCTGATTTGATTTGTATCAAAAGGCTTTCTTTCCATATCGGTTTCTAAGGCTGACGATGTTGTAAGCAAGGCGAAACCAGCCCTCGTAAATTCTTTCCACCAGCAATTTTTTGATTCTGTTTTTAAAACGCATGGAAGCCGTTAAGCTATGCACCACACTAAAAGCAATGATTGAAAGGCTTACATAAATTGTTTCTCTTACCATGTTGTATTGATTTGGTAAAGGTAGTGAAACATGAGGTTTCGATTATGAGAAATTGCCGTGCGCACAACTAACGTACGATTTAACTTTAAAAGTGGCCTTATCTAGACCATGCTGCGATCTTTTTACAGGATAACCAAGTGCAGCAATTTCTTCTTTACGATTTCAGTTACAGGCAACCCATAATAGTCGACTGTAACCAAGGAATTCTCAATGTCCACATGTATGGTATCAACACCCTTTATATCCTTCAATTCTCTTTTAATGGTTGCTGCACATCCACCACATTTTATATTGTCAACCGCTATTTCTGCTTTCATTTTACTTCTGATTTAATTTCTTCAAATCCAACATCCTCTGTTTTTACCTGTTTTTGCGATGATGTAGGAACGGCACATCCACCAGCCCCACAACATCCGGTGTTAGTGACCGCCTGAAATAAAAAGAAAACTGCTATCAATCCAGAAAGAGCATCCAGGTTTTGAATGGCCTGAACCGCTATAAAAAGACCGAGGCCAAGGCGCAACCAGCGCATGAAATGCCAGTTGGTAAAAAGATTCTGTTTAAAATTAATTAGTATATCCATATAATTTTTAAGTTAATCTCTATCGGTTTGTAGTGCCCGTAGTCGAATCGAAAATGCTTATCAGTTTTTGCTACTCAATAATTTGAGAAACAGGAATCGTATTAATAAGAGCCAAGGCAAGCCATGAAAGATAGTGTCAAACCAATCAATCGGCTTCATTCCGACTGCACCTCCCAGTATCCATTTTACTTTTCCAACAATGTGCGGCTCCGGAAAGAAAGGGGCAAGCCCCATCGTAAGTGATGCCATCACTAATAGTCTCCAATCATTCCAAAACCTCATGGTATTTATAGTTTAGAAAAAAAACAGGCAGCCTTAATTAAGAACTGCCTGTCAACCCCTCTCAACATTCAAAACAACTTACTTTGGCCATGCGCCAATGCCTCCGTCCAGGTTATAAACTTTGTAACCCTCTTTTGATAAGGCATTACACGCCTGACCGCTTCTGTTTCCACTTCGGCAAAACAAAAAATATTCTTTGCTTTTATCTAACTTCAAAAATTGATCTCTGAAAGTGGCCGACATAAAATCAATATTCTTTGCTCCTTTAATAGTCCCACCACTGCACTCATCGGCCGTGCGTACATCAACCAATACAGCACCGTTTGCGCTATCAAACTTTTCTTTGAACTCCAACCCATCAAGGTTTTCGTACGCTTTTGTTGTTGAAAATAAACCTAACATATTGTATTTTTTTTAGTTTTCAGAGACTATCGGATTTCCAGTATTCACCCACTCGTCCATTCCTCCTGAATAGTTCTTTATATTTTTAAATCCATGTTTTGCCAACAATGAATACCCGATGGCTGCACGGTCGCCCGACTGGCAATGGATTACCACCGCCTGGTCTTTTTTGATTTTATCCAAGTTCTTTTCTAACGTACCGATAAACACATTCTCTGTTCCTTTGATGTGTGCCGTTTTGTATTCTGATGCACCTCTCAAGTCAACAATCTGTGTATGGTTTATTTTTTGTATTTCCTTGAGCTCTTCCATAGAGATCACATTGCTCTTTTCAAGTTTGTTGCCCAGATCCATCCAAACCATTACATCCGGTACATATCCGTAGATATTATCTAAGCCAATTCGCATGAGTTTTCGCACAAGGTCATCATGCTTCGATTCTTCGGCTATTAAAATGAAAGGTTCATCGTACGTGAGGAACCAGCCCATCCATGTTGCAAACGCATTGTTGCCTTGTATGTTGATGGAACCGGGGATGAAGCCTTGTGCAAATTCCGTTTTAAGACGAGTGTCAATAACTTTGGTGCCTTTGTTTATCGCTGCTTTAAAACCTTCCTTTGTTAATTTCCGAAGTTTAGGTACTTCTGTAAGCAGGGGCCGCTCCACTTTGTTCAACTTCTTCATCATCGCAAAATACTTAGGTGGCTCTGGTTGATCTTCCAATAAGTATTTTACAAAACCGGGTTCATCATTCTCATATTGTAATGCCCAATTGCGCACTTTCTCGTAGCCAACCGTTGTACTTGGCACAGCACCCAAGGCTTTGCCACAGGCTGAACCTGCACCGTGACCAGGCCATACCTGAATGTAATCGGCTAACTCATTAAATCGTTTAACAGAGTTATACATTTCTTTAGCTCCTGCATCTTGTGTTCCTTTTATACCCGCTACTTTTTCCAATAAATCGGGGCGGCCAACATCTCCTACAAAAACAAAATCACCAGTAAACAGCATCACGGGCTTATCGCTTGCGGGAACATCCGTCAATAAAAAACTAATACTTTCCGGAGTATGCCCGGGCGTGTGTAGCACATCAAATTTCAGATTGCCTACTTGTATAACAGCTCCATCTTTTAAGCCCTCGTGTGCAAATTCATATTGCCACCCCTCTCCACCTTCATCCGACAAATAAAGATTGGCGTTCGTGAGTGCGGCCAATTCGCGGGAACCTGAAAGAAAATCGGCATGAATATGCGTTTCCGCAATGTGCGTGATCTTCATGTTGTTTTGTTTTGCTATTTCCAGATAGGTATCCACATCTCTTTTAGGGTCAATAACCATCGCCACACCTTCTTTCTGGCAACCAATGAAGTAGCTGGCTTGTGCCAGGCTTTTGTCGTATACGTGTTGGAAAAACATATTTTTCTTGTTTAAATTTTACGCTGTTAATTTTTTGACTGTGTTTACAAAGTTCAACTATTGAATCAAGCCCGTCAGTGACCACAGTCACACAAGCCTAATTTTTTATTTCCTGTGTTTCGAATTGACCGATAATGTGTTCCAGTTGGTTTACTGTCATTGTACCCGATTGTCTCCAAAGGGTTTCACCATTTTTAAAGAGCATCAATGTGGGTACACCCTGAATGCGATAGGTTTGTGCTACTGTCGGATTTTTATCCACATCAATTTTAAGGATGGTCGCCCTATCGCCTACGCGTTTGGAAAGTTCCACTAAAATGGGTTGCATCATTTTGCATGGGCCGCACCACGTGGCAAAAAAATCTATTAAAACAGGTTTGTCGCTGTTAATGATCTGATTGAATGTTCTTTTCGCTTCCATTACTATAATTTCTATTCAAAACTAAAGTTAGTGACTGAGATGTTCCGTGATTTTTGTCACAGAAGGGATAAAATTTAAAAAAGGATCTTAGCCCTTAATGCCCACTATTCTCACAATATCTGCTATTCCGGCATGGAATCTACCCTCATCCAGGATCGTATCCTCGGTTTTGTAATAAACTATTTTAAGCCCTTCAAAATCTTCGAGTAATTCCTCTAAATCATAGAGTAAGTTTATGTCCTTGGGGCCTCCCGAGGTGTTGGTGATTTGATCTTTAGAAAATGCTTCCAGTATGAGCACTCCATCTGGCTTGAGTGTGTTCATGCACTGCCGATGAAATGTTTTGCGAAGTGCAGGGAGAAGGTGAACATAAATGAGCCCAATCGCATCAAAAGATTTAGACACTAATCGTATGTTTTCGATTTCTTGCAGGGTATAGGTAAGTTGTAAATAATTTTCACGAGCTGCCTTTTTTGCTTTTTGCATCGCATCTTCACTATAGTCAAAAGCCTCTACGTGCCATCCGTTTTGTGCAGCAAACAAGGCATTTCTTCCTTCGCCCTCAGCTGGTAAGAGTAATTTGCCGGGTTCAAGCATCAATAGCTGTTCACGGAAAAAGGCATTGGGTTCATTACCGTAAACCGTTTCATTTGCTTTATAGCGTTCGTTCCAAAATTCTTTACTCATAGGGCTACTAGTGTTAAGTTAATCATGAATTGTTAATAGTTAATTGTAAGATAACCTTGGTAGTCAATGAGTTTGACAAAGGTTCATCCGCCAATTCTTTGTTAACTTAACACTAGTAAAACAAATACGGCTAAGGTCGTGGAATACGAGGAACAAAATAATTCCTACCAGAGCAACACCAATAATCAACACAATTGCATCCATATACTTCTTATTTACATTGCTAACAAAGTAACGTCATTATAAGTGCGCAGGCAGTGGATGGTTGTCGGGAATAGTGGGACTATTGAGATTGAAAGTGTGTGATGGTTGTCACACAAAGGGCATCATCAGGCACATGATGAAAGTCATTTTTTTTCTTGAGCAAGGTCATGGCAACAAACAATCCGACTTTTCACATTTATGGTAAATTAATACACACCAACATGACAACAACGGTAGTAGTAGGCGGGAGTTTTGCAGGCATGACTGCCGCCATCGAAATCAAACGCATGGGAAAGGAAGAACACAAGGTAATCCTCATTGACAAGTCTCCCTTGTTTTTGTTTATCCCTTCATTAATATGGGTGCCATTTGGAAGAAGAGACATGAAAGATATCTCCTTTAAAAAAGAAGGTATTTTAAAAAAGAAGGGTGTTGATTTTGTACATGCCGAAGCCTTGAGCGTGGATACAACAGCACAAATTGTAGTAACGGATAAAGGTGAGTTTAAATACGACCACTTGGTTGTGGCCACAGGGCCAAAAGTAAAATTTGATGTTGCTCCTGGTGTTGCAGAATATTCTCACTATGTGGGAACGCCCAATGGCGCCATGAAACTGCGGTCAGCATTGGAAGAATTTAAGAAAAACCCGGGGCCAATAGTAATTGGTGCAACTCAAAATGCCGGTTGCATGGGTGCAGCGTATGAATTTTTATTCAATGTTGAAAAATGGTTGAGAGAACAAAACATCCGCAAAAAAGTGGATTTGTATTGGATAACCCCAGAGGACTACCTCGGGCATTTTGGGATAGATGGAATACCCCTTGGCGAAACGATGCTAAAGGCATTTATGAAAATGTTCAACATCCATTATAGAACCGGTGTGGCCGTGAAAGAAGTTACCGTGGATAGCGTGGTGCTTTCCACAGGGGAAGTTCTAAAAAGTAGCCTGACTCAATTGATGCCTCCTTTTGTCGGGGTTGATTTTGTTCAGCATTCCCCTTCCTTGCACCCCACTGCAAATGGTTATATTCCGGTAGAGGATACATACCAGCACAAACAAATCAAAAACGTGTGGGCTGCGGGGATTGCTGTTCAGGTTGACTTGCCCTTTACTTGCAAGAACATTCCGTTCTCGGCCCCCAAAACTGGTTACCCATCTGATGAAACAGGCAAAATCGTAGCCAAGAACATTGTGAGGATTTCCCAGGGAAGGACAGACCTAAAGAAAAAAGCATGGGGAAAAATCGCGGGGCTATGTATTATGGATGCCGGAAAAAAAGAAGTTTTGATTTTCTCCAATCATCTGTTCAAACCACGGGCATTTGCCATCATGATACCAAACGTGATCTATGATTTCAGTAAAGTTTTGTTGGAAAAATATTTCTTGTGGAAATCCAGGAATGGATATATGTGGATGCCGTGAATAAATTATTGTTCTCCTCTTGCTTAAGGTCTTGACAATCGGTTTTGTTCCCTAAACTGCTCAGGAATAAGCCCGGTATTTTTTTTTGAAAAACCGAATGAAGTATGAGGTGTCTGAAAAATTGAGTTCGCCTGCTATCTCGGAACCATTTTTGGAGGAATAAGCCAGCAGGCGTTTTACTTTCAGTATTACACGCTCCTGTATTAAATTACCAACCGTTTTACTCAAACCCTTTTTGCAAATTTCGTTGAGGTGCTTGGGCGAGAGGTTCATCTAACGGCATACTCGCGTGGTAGTTTGAATTGCTTGTAGTGTTTCTCAACAAGCGATTCAAGTTCGCGGATTTGATAGGTAAGGTTGGATGATTGCTGGCTAATCCACGATTGTTTATGGTAACGTGCCAGTTTAGGTAATGACAATATCGAGGTAAGCGCAAATAATTGTATCACTCCCGTTGTCACTTTTCTCATTTTCATTAAAAATTTCCTTAATGGCCTGCCGTATGCTTTCGTCTTTCAAACAATCGAGGCACAAATAGGGATGGTTGCTGAGCGAGTGGAAAAAGGTATGTCAACCAGTTTCTTTTCTGTGCTATCCATCAAATAAAACTCTGGCGTGAAGAAAATAGTAAAGCCTTTTATGTTTTCCGATAAGTTCCTCGAGTGAACCTGACCTGGTATTAAAAAGAAAATGCTACAAGGCTTTACTTCATAGGTTACAAAATCGATGGTATGTGTACCCGTGCCTTTTTCAATGAATATGATGTTGTAAAAATTGTGACGGTGTGGCTGGCTGGTGAACTGAAAACCGTCTACAGTTTCTCCAATACCTTTATGTCAAAGTTGCTTTTTCGATCAGTCTGTGACTGTCGGAATGTATTAATGCAATAGACCGGAAGATCGTTAATTGGCTTCATCCTGTAGTGAAGTACGAATATAGGGCCATGATCCCCAGCACTGTTAAAATAATGCCTGGAGCCAAACGGAAGGCGGCATTGTGTTGAAATTGTGTAGAGATTTTTCTCGCTATCAGTGCCAACAGTATCAGTAAAATAAGTGCACCTACTGCCGTACCCAATACATAGCTATGGACTTGCCATTGCGAATCCAGCACGATCCAGCCCTGTGCTTTCAGGTATGCAGTCATCGCAATCCACCAAGGGATAGCTTGTGGGTTAAGTAAACTCAATATAAGCCCTCTGCGAAAGCCACTATCTTGAAACTTCACCGAAAAATTAGAAGGCTTTCGGGCTGACCATAAACCTAAAATGCCGAGCAGTAGCATAACAGATGCGCCAATTAACTTAAAGTTTTGTTGCACGGCCGGGGACGACATGATGAAGCGTTCGAATTCTACCGCGATCCATGCGTACGGATATTCAATAATGGCCACGGCCACTGCAAAACGCAAGGCGACTTTCACTTTATTCTCCAAACCCAATTGCAACACCAATATATTGAGTGTGCCAGGAGGTATAGAGCCAATGAAGCTCACGACAGTGCCGATGATGAAAACCTGAAGTATCAAGATGCGGTAAGTAATATTAAAAATTCAAATAATTCCTGCCATTAATCACTGCACTCTAATCAACAACACTTTTCTCCTTTGGTTACGTTTAATTTATCTAATATCGTTTCCAATGGGCAAAACCCTGTAAACGAAGATTGGATCAGGTTCACTCCAACAAAAGCAGTGAACCATAGCCAGTTCAAATTAACATAATAAGTCAGGGCGACACTAATGAGCACAAATGTTCCGGCTACTGTACGTACTATTTTTTCACGCATATACTGATTGTTTATTCACTTTATCGGTCAATACCTCGCAGCTCTGCTGCGACAAAAGATTCTTTTCCATGCAATACCCCGTTAGCTTGCTGCGGGTTTTTTTTATTTGGTAGAACCATGAACCTGATGATAGTCTTTTCTTTCCCGCCACACATATTGTCTCTTGCAAAGTTTTGTTCTCTTATATTCTTCGCACACTAACTCAAGATTACGCTGGGCCGTCTGGAACTGATGCAGATAAGATCCCTGTGTGTACGTACTGCCGATAATAAGCTGGTTAATCACAATAATCACCTTTTAAGTTAAACTGAATAGCTTGACTTTTCCACGGGCACAATAAAGGCACGAATTGGAAAATCCGTATGATTCTCTTCGTTATGTATTTGTATTAATTCCAGGGCGGCCCCAGCATTCGTGTCGGTGGTAAAGCTAAAAAGAAAGATGGAATTGAAGTGTTCTTTGCCACTGCTGAACCAACTATCGAGCAGGTTCCCTGAATGATCTTCTTTAAAGCCCGTTGTTTCTGAAACACTAAAAACTTTTATACCAACTTGTTTAAAAATGATTGCCACTTCTTTTTGGTATTCTTTCAGACTTGTTACAATGAGTAGTTTCATATACCTGTGTTTTATAAAATTATTTTGATGAGCTGCGCATCATTTTAAAGTAAAGGAGTGGCACTACGAGTAAGGTTAAGAAGGTAGAGGTTATCGTTCCACCCATCAATGAAATGGCCAGGCCTTGAAATATAGGGTCAAACAAAATCACAATGGCACCTAATGCTACGGCTCCTGCGGTTAATAGGATTGGCGTGGTACGGACTGCACCCGCTTCAATAATCG
>JANOJH010000833.1:0-4590 GCA_031408135.1 Bdellovibrio sp.
AAAAAGGTACGCCGTACCTAATCCCCCCGATTCGAGTTCAGACAAGCTCGAGTTCGAGGCGATGGGGTTTTCCATGCCCGTCTTTTGCAAAGTGAAATTCTTTTTTCCGTAATGCATTTTTTATATCAATCCGGACTTCATCGGATGGATAGGCATGATTTAGCCATTTCAACTGATCTTCCACACTACAAAATAAAGTATCGTCACCCTCCAAGGGAATGATTGTGTGAGACTGCCCCAACAACGCGTTTAAGGTTGAGAATTTATAGGCCTCGACGCTGGAAACAAGTTTGGCTTCGATCGGATTTCGGTACACATATTTATACGCGTGGAGAAAATAGTTCGGCGATCGCATTAAAGACCAATAATAAGGCCCGCCGTAAACCTGATTTATCCTTCCGGATTGCTTTCCGATTACACGGCTGGTTTCCCGCATAAAATAGTTCATCGCTTTATCAAGATTCAGCTCCGGCGTTCGGATAATCATATGAATATGATTCGGCATCAAAACAAAGCTATGGATCCGAACCTGAAACGCATGGTGAATGAAGTAAAGGTAATTTGAAAAAACTTCCCAAAGGAGTTCATTCGGAAGAGCGAACCATTCTTTGTTCAGGCATCGCGCAGTAACATGGTATGGAAGGTCGTTCGAAGCTAAAAATCTTTTTCGCGGCATTCTATTGAACGTTGCAATTGATTATCGATCAGCAATTCAAATCTATAGCTTAGTAGCTTTCTGCATCCGGAATTTGGTACGGCTTACGATTCTCACGTTGGGGGGATTAGGTACGGCGTACCTTTTCCTTTTCAATAAGAGAAAACGGTTTCGCCTTCGAAATCGACGAAGCGGGAGCCGATTTTGTTTTTGGGGAGCATGCGGCCCTTAAGTTCGATGATTGCCGAACCGTCGGCCTTTACGGTGAAATAGATCGGGCGGACGATGGCGGAGACTAGCGAGTTGTGGGGTCTCATTCTGACAAGTACGGCGGCTTGGCCGCTAACGCTGGTGTTACGCAGTTTTTCAAATACAAATCCGAAATGGTTCAGCTGCTCGAGCACCGCAAGCTCGGCCCGGACTTTCTCGCCTTTCAGGAGCTGCGGCCAATGCTGAAGCATGAAAGGAGCAAACGACGGTCCGATGATAAGATTCGGCGGCAACTTTCGGGTTTTAGATCTGACCTTGCCGCGTTGGGTAACTGTAAAGACCATGCTTGCGCCGGTGATGCTAAGCGAATAGATTTCCCCGAGTTGTTTTTGATTGACCGTATATTTTTGTAATTGAAATTTTTCAAATACGGCTTCTTCGGTGAGGGCTTCAACATTGTTGTTATCGATGTAACTGCTGCTGAAAACGGTAAGCCCTTTTTCGGTTTTGAGATCTGCATTCAATGTAAAGAGCGCTTTTTTGCGATCGGAATTAATTGCATAAATTTTTCCGCCGCGAAAACCTTCAGCTTTCTTTTTTTCTTCAGGTTTTGCAAGAACCGGAGACGAAAAAAGAAAGAACCCGCTCAATACAAAGATAATGGCAAATCTCATTCACGAACTCCGGCTAAAAGGTCAACTGATACATGAATTTCAATTCAGGTACGAACTGGCGCTCAATGTAACCTTTTCCGTCAACAATAGTGACCTGATCGGGCTGTTGAACCAGCATATAAGAACCGACACTTCCGGCCGACTCAACAACAACCGGCGTATTCAGGTGAAAAGCCGCCTCTAATGTAAAGCGCGACCACGGTCTGTGAAAGAAGGTCAGCGAAGTTGAAACTTCCTGAAACGGATCAACGCCGGTAAGAGTAAAGGTTTTGTACTTAAAATCGCTGGTTGGGTAAACAACCGCATAGCGCGCAGAAACCTCAAACGGGCTTAGAGCTGCTGAAGCCATGAGTCTTGCGCCGTTCACTTGCAACTTACCATACTCGTTGTTGAATTCGGAGTGCGTATATTCAAGTTCGCTGTTCACGCTGTATTGACCGAGCTGAACCCGCTTTTGAAAATCGGCGCTTATCTGCGTAACTTTGCTTCGCAAAAACGGCGATTTAATGTACGGATTCCAGAGCGGATTTAACAACAGGGATTTATCGACACTCTTAACATTCAAAACTGAAGAGTGACCAACTGCTGAGTCTTCCATGTACACGACATTCAGAAAAGCTGCGAAAGAATTTTCCGCTTCGTTTTTTACGCCGCTGGCTTTGTAAGTGTAGGGATCGAGGCCCTGACTGTCGTAACCCACGCGGGCAACAACTAATGGTACTCCGAGCTGCTCGGGCAAATAGCGCTCGGGATGATCGCGTCCGCCGCCGGTAAAAATCCCGACCGTGCCCATGAACCCCTGCTGCTGAAAAACAACCGCCATACCGACATCGCGGCCAAGCACGCCAACAAGGTGATTAATGGATCTGTCGGTAAAATTCAGTGCACCATCATCGGTCAGAGCCTCGCGTCCGAACGGGGTCTTAAACTGACCGAGGCGCAAAAATGTTGAGTCGAACATTGGCACATCGGCGCGCATATCAAGCAAACTTACCGATGAATTTAAATTTTTTACCGCTTCCTCGCCGCCCATGGCCCACTCGGTGTAATACTTGTAGTCTTCGATTTGCCCGCTCACGGAAATTCGCGCCTGTTTCAGAAACAGAAATAGCCGATTGTTGTCTTTATAAGGATCGATCACCCGTTGGCCTACGCCAAAAAGCTGAAATCGTCCGCCAAGATTAAAACTGACATCGTCTTTTTTAATCAGTTCAACAGCTGAGGCCTGCGTAAGACCAACCCCCATCACGAGGGTAATCAAAAAACTTATTTCTTTCAGTGATCTCATCTTCTTAACCTTTCTATTTATTTTCAGTTGTACATATAACATCAAAAATAATTTCAATTTCATTTCTGGTTTTAATCGCACCCATCATTATTTTCGGCGGTTCAATACCGAAATCGGTCATTCGCAGGCTTTTTGATCCGCGAATTATAATATTATCGCCGTCGGTGCTGATATTCAGTTTCAGTTCAATGGGCCGGGTTTCGCCGGCCACAGTTAAAACCCCCGAAGCCGTTGCCGAGTTTTGATCTTTAAATTCGAATTTATCTAATTTCATTTCAATCGCCGGGAATTTTTCAGACTTCAGGGCCTCATACATGTGTTTATCAAGGGTGCCATCGCCCGATTTCAGGTCTTTAACATCGAGACGCATTGATACTTCAGAGGGGGTAAACTTCAGCGCTGCATTTGAAACCGGTTTTGCGGTAGCACGCAGCTCAAGAACACTGGTTGCAGCTGAATATTTTTTCAGAGAAGAATCGCCGTTTAGTTTCAGTTTGCTTTCCGGCGCGAAAGTAATTTTAATTTCAGCCGGCCCCGAGGCAGGCTTTGAAACGCCCGTCAGCAGAACGAGCATTGCAATTGCGACAATTCCTTTTAAACCGGGGCTAAAGATCCTGTTTGCGAGCATGAGGGTCATCCTTTATATCAATTCGATTTAATTGATACTAAGACGTCAGCTCACTAAAAAGTATGATCTTGGTCATGCTAGGTAAATAAACCCGATTTTTTAAAGCTGGAGGTCCGGAATGGTAGACATGGGGGTTTTAGGTACGGCGTACATTTAGGTGAAAAATTCACCGTTTACTTGCTTAATAGGGAGATTTGTACTTTTTCTTCATCGCTTTGCTCTTTGAAACTGAAGCGACGCTTCGGCCGAATTTCTTGCCGACTTTCGCCACTTTCGGGCTTTTCTTGGTCACTTTCGCTGAAGTTTTTGCTTTCTTTTTGCTGACTTTATTCTTCTTCGTTTTGCTACTTGAAGAGTAGTTTGAACTTAAGTATTTATGAGCGGCACTTTTGCTGGCCAGCGCCTCATTGTTTGCGAACACAAAACAGACCATCATCACAGGAAGCATTATGTATTTTTTCATACTCTTACAATCGGATTCCGATTTACAGAACTTAAATACTATTTTTGTTTCTATAAATGATACAACCTACTGAAACCTATTAAGACCTTAAACGGCACGGTAAGGTTTTGAGATCATCTTCAAAGCTCATCCAAATTATTTCGCCGCGGCCGTTGTGCTGAAAAGTAAAACGACTGTTTGCGAGGTCTCCGGCCTCAAGCTGAAATTCTTCGACGGTGCCCGAAAAAGCCGACACCTTCTGCGCCTTGACGATGACAGACCCCACCGGAAAATAAGCTTTTTGCGGGCTCGGATTTGTAACCGCTCCACGATAAATGATTTCGAGCATTTCAATAATTTTTACACCGTCTGAAAATTTGCGTTCTTGTTTTATTTCCCGTACGCGAACTTCGCAATCAAGGTTGAGCGCGGGCTTGCCGGCGTGAAGAGTTTGGGCAATGAACGTCATTAGCTCGATATTCATCGGCTGAATTTGCCGGTTGTTCTGGGCAAATTCAAGAATCTGTGCCCGCGTAAGAGAAACAAATACAAAAGTTACGATTGCAAAAAAAAGTAGTTTCATGAAGCCACCTGTGAAAAAATTAGCTTAGTAATGCACGGATCGAAGCGCAATTTATCAAAAGTAATTTCAGGTATTAATTATTGTTATGGCTACGGCTCTGTAAAAGTAAC
>JANOJH010000852.1:0-3679 GCA_031408135.1 Bdellovibrio sp.
CGGCATGTGATGCAGGATTTTGGTTTTGATTCCGTATGGTTGCAACCTGTGATGGTGCCACATTGGGTGCGAGGTCAGCAGGAAATTGGCAGAGTAATCAATTCAAAGAAAATGGGCACCATTTCCATGAACGTATGCGCATTGGGAGGATCAGTTGGAACAGGTCCTGATGGAATCGTTAGTAAAATAATTGAAGTAAAAAGTTTTGAAGAGCTGGCACAACTGGGCGTAAAGAATGTGCAAGGCAAAATCGTATTCTTCAACCGGGCGATGGATCCTACTAGAATCAATACATTTGCTGCCTACAGTGGAGCTGTTGATCAACGCGGTGGCGGGGCATCAGAAGCCGCCAAGTATGGAGCAGTTGCTGCCATTGTTCGTTCCATGAGCCCAAATATTGAAGAGTATTCGCATACAGGAGGAATGCGCTATGCGGCCAACGTTACAAAAATTCCAGCGGTTGCAATTAGCACACGTCATGCTGAGTTGTTGAGTAAACTTCTGAAAGAAGACAAAGATCTTCAGTTTTATATGGAGACACATTGCATGACATTGGATGACGCTCCTTCTTTTAATGTGGTGGGAGAAATTAAAGGAAGCGAATACAAAGATGAAATCATTGTAGTTGGTGGTCATCTAGACTCATGGGATTTAGGACAAGGTGCCCATGATGACGGTGCCGGTTGTGTGCAGTCAATTGAAGTTTTGAGACTTTTTAAAGAGATGGGGTATAAGCCGAAACGCACTATTCGTGCGGTTATGTTTATGAATGAAGAGAACGGATTGAGAGGAGGAATAAAATACGCTGAGCTGGCCGAGAAGAATAATGAGAAACACATTGTAGCCATTGAATCTGATCGTGGTGGATTTACGCCACGCGGATTCACCATGACAGCAAGCGATGCGGTTCGACAAAAAATTAAAAGTTGGAAACCATTATTGGAGCCTTATGGACTTACCGACTTCAATCAAGAAGGTGGAGGTGCCGACATTGGCCCGCTTGGTCCGCAAGGTGTTGCGCTCATTGGCTTCCTGCCGGATTCACAACGCTATTTTAATTATCACCACACTTCAGAAGACACCATTGACAAAGTAGACAAGCGCGAACTTGAACTTGGAGCTGCATCCATGGCAGCATTGGTTTATTTGATTGATAAGTATGGGTTGAAGTAGGATTAAAACTTATTGCCTTTCGTTAAAGCATTCACTTCTTTGGTGAAAAAAGTTTTAATGGTGGGCCAGTTGATAGATTTGTCAAGCATAAAGGGCATTTTGGAGACCTCCGCTTCATCAAAATACTGCAAACTTCGGATGATATGATAAGTCTCGATAAGCGAATACTTCTTTTTAAAATCCTGAAAAATTGAAAGAAGTGGTTTGAAGTTTTTGCATAAGTAGAAAAGATCCACAAAATCTTTCTTTTCACCCCGCTGTGCAATGGCCGCAATTTTCATTGCACCGATATCATCCAGTGAAAACATTCTTATTCCATCTTCCTCATCAGGATTTTTTAATAAAGGAAAGGGATGTTTTATCAAATCTGTTTTCACGTCTTCAATGGTCAGGAAAACACCGAACGTATACAAGTTTCCCAATTTTGTTCCGTTGAAATTTTCCTGAATAGATTGATAGATAATTTGACTTTGAAACTCTTCGCCAGGTTGAAAAAGATCGATATCAATGGAAGTGCGATGACCAAATTTTAAAGCTAGCGCTGTTCCACCAACCAGACTGAATTCTTTCAGAATTGGTAGTGCCTGAAGCTTTTTTATCAAAACCAAAGTTGAGGCATCGACTGTTTCAAGGTGTAGCACAAGAATTGTTGCTTTGGTATGTTATAATAATTACTCAAAAAATTTAATGTGCGGTCGTCAAACCACCTGGCCTTAATAATATTTTCCCGAATATCTTCCTCCGTATAATATCTCCAAAGGGTTTTAACATCTTCCCAACTTCCGCGATTAAACACCCGTGCCATCACCCACCTCTTATTCTTTTCCCAATCAATCTCTCTGAAGTCAACATCCCAAAATAAATTTTCGGGGAAGTCAGGTATGCCGCGAGAAGGGATTGGTGACTTTTTCATTGATGTAATTTACGAAAAAGGAGTGTGCTATCCTTGCTTTTACATTGATTAAGGTTAGATCGCGGATGCTCGATTCTAGAAATGTTGGGCTCTAAATTCGCAATTAAGAATAAAGCAAAAGCAAAATACCAACCTTTGGCTGTCATTTTTTTAACACTAAGACATCATAGCTAGCTCTACCAGCAAACTTCAGGTCTGATTTTTTTTACTTGTGAAAACGACTGCTTCCATAGGCTTTGAATATTATAAAAGCTACTAGTGTCATGTCAACTTGATATTGTCGTATAAAAACCCGTATCTTTATCATAAAATACTTATGATAAAGTACAAAATCACATTAAGCAAGGCGGAACATGAGCAGCTGATCGAAATTATTTCAACAGGGGTACATAGTTCCCAACTATACAGGACAGCCTACATCTTGCTCCATAGCGATGAAGGGAAATTCGGTGATAAAATTATTGGGAAGGAGATTTCAAAATTCCTGAAAGTGAGCATGAGGATGGTTGACAGAGTCAAGCAACGATGTGTTGAGATTGGTTTTGAATCATGCTTGGATCGGAGACCTAGCGAAAAACCAAAAGAGCGAAAGGTGGATGGGGATTTGGAAGCCCACATCATTGCATTGAGTTGTAGCCAGGCCCCAAAGGGGTTTAGCCGGTGGTCTTTAAGGATGTTGGCAGATAAGGTTGTAGAATTAAAATATACGGAAAGCATTTCCCACGAAACTGTCCGCAGGGCTTTAAAAAAAACGAATTGAAACCGTGGAAAGTAGTGAGTTGGATAATACCACCCAAACAGAACAGTCAATTTGTAGCTCAAATGGAACAAGTATTGGATGTTTATAAACGCCCCTATGATAAGGATTTCCCATTGGTCTGCATGGATGAATCGCCCAAACAAATGATCAAGGAAACGAAGACAGCAATCCCAATGAAACCAGGCAGCGATGCAAAAGTGGATTTCGAATATGAGCGCTGTGGTGTGGCCAATATTTTTATTGCATCGGAGCCCTTAAAAGGAACCCGTTATGTTGAGCTCACCGAAAGAAGGACCAAGATGGACTGGGCAATGTTCATTAAAAAAATAGCGGACGACTGGTATAAAGGCGCGAAGAAAATAACATTGGTAATGGACAACTTGGCAACGCATAAACCGTCAGCTTTATATGAAACCTTTAGGCCGGAAGAAGCAAAAAGGATTTGGGACAGGTTCGAATTTGTCTACACACCAAAACATGGGAGTTGGTTGAACATGGCAGAAATAGAATTGAATGTATTGATGGGGCAATGTTTGAATAGGAGGATAGACAATATGAAAACAATGAAAGAGGAAGTAAAAGCCTGGGAAAGCCACCGGAACAATAAAAACGCTGTGATCAATTGGCAGTTTACAACTCAGGATGCAAGAATAAAACTAAAAAGATTGTATCCGACAATTATGAATTGACATGACACTAGTTGCTGGATCAAGGCTAGCCTGTAGAATCATACCGTTAGTCAAAATCCTACCAAGATTTGTTAATGCAATGTCGTTGTTTCTGTTTAGGATTAGTAGATTTCTATTTCTAAACCTTAAACATGAAAAATCTTG
>JANOJH010000187.1:0-7118 GCA_031408135.1 Bdellovibrio sp.
GCCCGGCGTTCCGACAGACTGCAACTGCATTGCATTTTCTGAACTCGACTTACAATTATTAAAAAATAATATTAGCATTCCTATTGAAGCGATAAGTCCATACTTCCATAGTTTACTATTTATTAAATTTCCCACCTACGAACCCCCTTAAAACTAAACCTGACCTCAATGATACTTAAGCTTATGTGAATCGGGTAACAATATCTAGCTGTGCAGTCGTAAATATTCGTGGTAACCAGGTTTCAAAAAGATTCAACTTACCGTTGAAAGCGGTATAGTTGGCAAACATGGCTGCTGCTGTTAACTCGGCACTGCCACCGGTAATGAAGGTTTCGTCTGCGGCCTGACCGGCATTGAAGAAACCAAGCTGATTCGATTTTATCTGGTGCGCACCGGCCGGATCATAACTGATCATGTAAGTTGATCCTGCTGCACCACGGTCGCTTGTCCAAGGACTGCCGGCAATTTGTGAATCGGCGCTTGAAACCGAACCGTCTGAAGTTACTGCAAGGAATATTTTTTTACCGAGCAATGCTGCAGACTGCAGAATGCGCGCGATTACGATACCTGCTTCTAAGTCTTTTGCATCTCCTGAAACACGGGTACCGTTGTGGTAATCAAATCCACCGATATCTAAATTACAAGTGCTGGCATTTCCGTTCAATGCGTTAAAGACCATTGTTGCGAAAACAAAGTCCTGCGATCCTTTATTGCTGTTCGCATTGACATTCCAGATCTGCGCAAACTGTGCGTTAGCCAGTGGATCAATATTCAATGAAGCCGTATTCGAAACTAAATTCACATTTCCGGCATTCGCACAACCTAACAGACGCGACAATAAAGATCCGCCGGTCATGTTCAAATAGGCCTGCGATTGAATTGTCGAAACATCTTTAATCGAATTGAATAGCGCAGCTTTCTGCGGATTATTCAAAGCCGCAAGTGATCCCGATACACCAAGTGAACCGGAAACGTCTTCATACCGGCCTACAACCAGTGGCGATGGCGGAGGCGTGTAGGCAAAAACCTGATTCGCTCCGGTTGGAGTATTGCTGCGGCCAAGGTTCGGTAACAAGCTACCGACCAGTCCGGCACTTACAACCAGGCCGGTAATATCAAATTTATTGCCGGAGTTATCATCCTGCGAACGAACGCAAGCACCGACAAAGTTAGAATTCGCCAAAGTTAAAACTCCGGCAGTGCGGATTCCTGTTAACAGGGTTGAGTTGGCGTAAAAAGCAACTTTATTGGCAAATTCATATGCAACAGGCACTGTCGCACCTGCGCCCATTCCCATTTTAGAATAAGACTGAAGTAATTGCCCGCCCTGATCAAGAGGCAGGAAATTCGCCGACATCGCCATACCGCCGCTGAGTTTCAGACTGATAAACGGACACAGCCCAGCGCCGCTGACCACATTACAAAGTGCTTCCTGTGCCTGAGCATTCCCCGAACGCGCCAGGATCGTCAACACGCTCGGAACGACCATTGAACCTGAAAATCCGATTAGGCCGCTCGCCAGGAAGTCCCGACGGGTAACCGGTTTATGATGAAGCCTCTCGAAAGTTTCCTTTTTTGGCAGCGCAGCTTCTTCTTCAGCTTTCAGTTTTATCTCTTTTATTGTTTCGTCGCTTACATTTCTTTTTTTCATTTTCCCCACCCAAGTTAAATAAAGTTAAATAAAGTTTAATTAATAGTTTGTTAAATTAGTTTACCAAAGAATCCAGACTTGAAAGCATTGACGTGCAAATCATCAAAGCTGATTTTCTTCCTGCCAAAGCTTCTGCAGCACCGACCGAAGAAGTAATCATATTCAATATTACACTGCGCTCACTTGCGCTCTCGTTGCGCTGCCAACAAGATAATGCGATTTTCGTAATGGTATCTGAAAGCTGTGTACTGTTAGGCAATACGGCAGCCGTCATTGAATAACCATTGAATAATCGTGCGCCGACGGCGAGTTCTTGCTCGATCAAATCGTTACAGATTTCTCCCGCAATACTGGCTACGGCAATCATCATCGGGCCGGTTACGGTATTAGCAGCTCCGTAAGTCGACATCTGACCCTTTTTTTGCTCGTACATCGCCATTGTTCTTTCACTTGGTAATGCCAAGCCTGAACATGCAGACAATTGGTCTACAACCTGTTTTGAGTAAGCCAGTGAAACAGTTCGGGCGCCCGGAATAACCGGAATGTCACTCGAAGATGTCGTTGTTCCTCCGCCGGCAGGAGGGGCTAAACTCGCGCTGTTAATCGGTGACTGCGATTGCGAACGGCTGCAACCGTTGCCGACGTATGTTAAAACCCCAGTAACAAAAAATACCGACAACACCAGTATAAGTTTCGATTTGTGCTTTTTCATGTTTAATTTCCCCCTAAACATTCTTTGGAAGTTACAATTTTTTCGAACAAAAACTTCAAGTTGTAGTTACGTGGGCTAGCTTGAATTTTATTAGAGAATTCGTCGGCGGCCGCATACAGCATGGTCGAATCTGCTGGTATCGGCTCTCGTTTACAAACCTGAGTGAAGATCCGTTTGGCCATACAACGCGGGAACTGTTTAGATTCCGCAAGCATCTGACCGAATTGAGTGATGCCTTTTCCGCTCATCTTAGTCCAATTGAAGTAAGGTAAGTTCGCACCCAGAGCGGCGTTATTCACCCAGTTGTCATCAACGGTCACGCGTCCACCCGGAAACACAGTTTCGTTGTGGTTCAGTTTGTTATGAACATACGTTGCGCCAGGCTCTCTTGATTTGAACATTCCTAAACCGTCGTCTTCATCATCCTGATTATTAACAGTCGGGCTCGTGAATGAGTGCATCACATAACCGCTATTAAAAGTGAAGTACGCAAAAGCCGGTCTGAAACCGTCCATTACAGTATGGCACGCGCGGCACGAAACAGTGAACTTAGTATGACTGCCGCCGGGGAACCGATCGATGTCACGAGCGATAACATTGTCCGGACCAGTACTGTCGGCCACTGTTTCAAGTGGTGTACACAAAAATTCGCGCAAGCTGTATTCGACGTTACGTCTGTTAGTTCCTGCAACTGCATGTGAAGAAAGCCAAGCGCGCGAAGTCAGAAGTCCCGCCGGCGTCGGCATATTCACGGCACGTATTCCATCGAATACTTTCTGAGTCGAACGTTTCAGAACATTGGCCAGGTTCGCACGTTGGATATCGAGTGCTTCATAATGGTTATTCGATCTGAGGATGTCAGCTACCGGTGTGCTTGGTACGGCCACTTTCGTCGGATCTGCAATGTAAGTCAGATCGCCCGTTAATAAAAGTTGAGCGCTGAGGCCATCACGGACAGTGCCGATAACAGTTGCCGTAAAGTCGTTCAGTGGCACGTCAATTGTTTCCGGGCGATTCGACATTTTAGAGGCAAAGTCGCGAACCGTAATATTTAAGAAGCGGTCATCGCTGGCCGCGATGTCTGCAGCGCCAAGCGGATCATTGTTTTTCAGAAGAGTTTCCATTTGCTTAAGCACCGGATCGAAAATTGGGGTTTTAACACCGGTTAAACGTTGAAAGATATCCTGAGCTTTCAATAAAGTCGGTGTGATAACGGTATTAACATCAATAGGAATAATTTTATTCGGATTCTGTGCATTAGCAATGTTTCCGAGAAGTTCAGTTGCGGTTAAAGCTTTACAGTAAATCGCAACCAAGTGCAGTTTGCCTTTCCAGTAGCGGCTATTGGCGCGGCAAGCCGGATTAGTATCCGCAGTCGGGCCGGTACAGGCAACGAAATCACCCGGCGCATTGATAACTTCCTGCAGAGTTGAAGAAACGTTACCGATCGATAATTTAGAATTCGTGTACCAATTGTTAAACAGGCCCGCACCGCCGGCAGCACCGAAACCATTAGCAGTAGTTGCAGCGCGGGACAGATAGCCATCACGGTCTGATAAATATAGCGTCGCTACTGAATTTTTACTTAATGTCATAACCATTTTCTGAACCGTCGAAAGTGGAGGTGTCGGCTCCAGTGTCGGGATAAT
The DNA here is from genome assembly GCA_031408135.1 of Bdellovibrio sp. Classification (GTDB taxonomy): domain Bacteria; phylum Bdellovibrionota; class Bdellovibrionia; order Bdellovibrionales; family Bdellovibrionaceae; genus Pseudobdellovibrio. Next base: position 4,013 of record JANOJH010000187.1, read on the forward strand.
AATCTGATTGATCGCCGATTTTAAAGGATTATTCAATGAACCGCCGGCTCTGGTAAAATCAGCACTGCCAGCTGCATTTTCATTACCACTGGTATTAATTGCAGAATAAAGAAATTCCCCGTTATCATAAAACTGACCAAGGTAAAAATTATTTCTTTTGATATCGGTATTTAATGAAACGATGCGGTTCGGCTGGTCGGTACCATCCGGATATTGGCCGGTTAATTTTTTAACTGATTCCGCTTCTCCGACCCAAGCTTCAATTGTTAATTCCTGGCTGGCTTTACAAGCTGAAATAATTTTTGTTGCAGGCCCTGCCGATTGAATCAGATTTCGCGTTTTGATTTGCAACATGCCGGGAGCTCTAGCGATTGAGTTAGTTGATGCATCTGAAATTGTCAGGTTAAGCGGAGTGCCGATACTTGACGTATCATTAACTATATTGCCTGAAGTTTCCAAAAATTCATACAAGGCTACCGCATTGGCACGGCGATAAGCCATGTCAATTTGTGCTTGTGCGATCGAAATTCCAGACATGATAAATACCAAAAATATTTTACTCATGATCTTTGCTCCCCCTGCTAAATTCCCCAAAAAACGACCCTTAATAAACCAAGAACCAGTTCAATTACTTGTAACGATAAATATAAGCTGCACCTGAGTTATCATTCGGATCACTCTTAATGCGTGCACCGATGATCACATTATTACCCGAAACCGCGACCGCATATCCGTAACCGCTGTTATTGGCCTCGTTGTAGGCCAGACTTCTATAGTAAAGAGTATTAATATTCGTATAAAGATAATGATCCACACGGCCGGCGCGGTTGTTGGCAAATGGCACACCGACATAAAGTCCGGTAGATGATAAAGCTACACCTTGACCTAAATTTTCAGTTGAAGCGCCGCCCTGAATTGTGCGGGTCGCAGTTGCTGCCGAGTAAGTGTCGTAGTAAGTTAAACGACCGAAACCGGCTACGCCGCCAACAATATAATTTGGTGAACCAATGGCAAGACGGTTACCGAAAACGGCAACAGAAGCACCGAATTTTTCAGCATTGATCGTACCGGTTTTGGTAGCCGCAAGATTAAATGCGCCGCCGGCCTCATCAAAAACAAATACTGACCCCGGCGCCGAACCTTCGCGACCAAGCGCTTGAGGCGCGCCAACCGCCAGGACGGTGTTATCAACTGCGAGGGAAGAACCGAAAGCCATATAAGCCGAAGCACCAAAAAGAGTTCTAACATAAGTCATACCGGCGGCAGAGTGCGAATAAATTGCAACTCCGCCATTTTTAGCAAGTGCGCCGGTATAATTTGGCGAACCTACAAAAACATATCTGTCATTCATTGCAATTGTTTGTCCGAAGGCCTGATTAGCCGCCGCATTCGGTGGCCCTTCAGAATCAACCCGAATCCAGGTATCGCCGCTGCGACGGAAGAAGTAGGCTGCACCTGTAGCGTTGTTGTAAGGGCTGCCGACAACCATTGAGTCACCGCGAATTGCAACAGAGGCGATGGTGTCCATCGCGCCGGCACCGGCAATGACAAGGCGTTCTTTCTGTACCCAGTTGCTGCCGTCAAACATATACATATAGACAGCGCCAACATCCAGAACTGATATGCTGGCGTCGTCCGTCGGAGCGACCACTGCAGCCCAGTTACCATCGATCGCAGCGGCAGTACCGAAATTAATGACACGACCTAAATCTCCGGCACTGTCTTTCAGGCGTGATTCAACCCAACAGCCATTATTTACAGTGACTTTAAAATAGCTTGGTGCTGAATCCCGGTTGCTTCCATTCACGCCGGCAACGGCGGTCTGAGCAACAATTCTCAACCAGAAATTACCTTGAACACAGCGTTGATTTCCGGTGTCGGGAGTAATTTGGAAAGTGCCGTTCGTTGCGCCTAGGCCCAACTGGGCTTCGCAATCACCGTTGTCGTAAGAAGCTGTGGCAAGTGCCGTTGGTGTGATAGCAGGTGTTCTGCCAAGCAAACTGTTTCCTGCAGGGTCAAAAGCATTCGTCACAGAAAGCGGAGAGTCAGCCTGATTAGCCGGATTTGTTGCGACAACCGTACAACGGAGTCTCGCACTCACATGTGAGTTACAATTGTTGGCTGCTAAATTGTAAACCGCAGCATTAGAAATACCGCGATTTACTGCAAAATCAAAATTGACAGAACCGCTATCTCCCGAATTCGTCGAGCCTAAGCCTGACTTTACTACTGCAGAAGTTGCGGGAGTTGTCGTGCCTTGGGTGTAAATTGAGTTGAGAGTTGGTGTGGTCAATGCTGTATTACAAGCCGCGCGCTGTTCAGCCAAAGGCAATATAGTACTAACCGGAGGCGGAATCACCACTGGAGGCGGAACCACCACTGGAGGCGGAACAGTTCCCGTAGGAGGAACAGTGCCCGCAGGAACTTGCGAAGCTAATACTGTCGGGCTTGTGTTGGCTCCGGTGCTGCCGGCATTGCCGCAGTTCTGGAATAAAACGATTAATAAAAGAGAAGCGAGTATTACACCAATCTTTTTACGATTAGAAAAAATGTGATTAAAGAATGATTTGTGTATGCTCACGATTCCCCCCGTAAGTTCCTGTTACTTAGATTAGTTTATAGAAAACATTCAGCTTCGCAATGAAAGGAAATCCAATCGCTGTAGAACTAGTTTTCGATAATTTCTAAGTTGTTAATAATACCCATAAATTTGATATCGGTTATTTTTTTCCAATAGTTGAATTCGTCTCAAATTAGCTACTTTCGCTCATAAAAAATCTCGCATCCTACTGAAATGACTCTGAATAAGTCGTATAACTTGTGTTCATATTCTTATTATAGAACGTCTCATTACGACTGTTAAGCTGTTGCTCAAGTGAAAATTATTTTTGATCAACTGAATAGTTTCGAGTCATAAAACAGTAAAGTTAAACTGCAGAAAGTCGATACGTTAATTAAGATTGAGGTACAACTGTGAAGACCAAACTTATAAGAACAGCGCTAGTCGGCTTAATGGTGTTAATGGGCCTGGGATGTGAGCGCCCGACCTCTGAAAAATCGCAGGTGGCTTTACAGCTGCCAACGTATAAAAACGAGACGGCTCTCT
>JANOJH010000031.1:0-2071 GCA_031408135.1 Bdellovibrio sp.
CTCTCAGGAGGCTGACCCAGCAAAAGACTTTTACAAATATATATTTTTTCCGGCAGATAAAAACTGCCGAGTTGATTTTTGGTATTTAGAAAATTCAGGCCGTTTTTTCCACCATGAGAAGAGTCAACCGCGGCCAGCCACGTCGACGGAATCAACACAAGTTTTCTTCCGCGCAGAAACACGCTGGCTGCAAACCCGACGAAATCACCTATGCTGCCTCCACCGACCCCGATGAAAGTCAGGTTAGTCGACTTCGCGACATCCATTTTTGAGATCTTATTAAGCACGGATTTTAAACTATCTATCGTTTTTAGGCTTTCTCCCGACTTTAAAGCGATCTTAAACCGAAAAGTGCGTGCCCAATTCTTAAAATCCTTATTTTTCGCCAAAATTGAATCATAAAACAGCACGGATTCATCGGGAAACCGCCCTGAATCCGGCAATATATGTGAATAGATAATCTGACTTTTCATAGGTTGCCAATCTAGTCTGTATTAGCTATGAGATCAAGCATCACGAACTGCAATCTCGTGCAAAGTGTCGTGCAAATGGCTCTACAAAACCCTATTGTATTGCCTTTAAAGCTAGAGAGGACATCTTATGAAGAAAATCAAAGTAGCAAATCCGGTAGTCGAGCTCGACGGCGACGAAATGACCCGCATAATCTGGAAATATATCAAAGATAAATTAATCCTGCCTTACCTTGATATCGACATTAAATATTTCGACTTGGGAATGGAACACCGTGATTTAACCAACGATCAGGTTACTGTTGATGCCGCCGAGGCGATCAAAAAGTATAACGTCGGAATCAAATGTGCCACAATCACACCCGACGAGGCGCGGGTAAAAGAATTTAAGCTGAAACAAATGTGGAAATCGCCGAATGGAACAATCCGAAATATTCTAGATGGCACCGTATTTCGCGAGCCCATCATCTGTAAAAATGTTCCGCGACTTGTGCCCAACTGGACGGCTCCGATCTGCATCGGCCGCCATGCTTTCGGCGATCAGTATCGCGCAACGGACTTCGTTACCAAAGGAAAAGGTAAATTAACAATTACATTCGAACCCGAAAACGGCGAAAAAATTTCGCATGAAGTTTTCAATTTCAAAGGCGATGGCGTTGCGCTGGCCATGTATAACACGGACGAATCGATCACCGGTTTTGCTCGTTCATGTTTCAACACCGCACTCACAAAAAAATGGCCGTTGTATCTTTCAACAAAAAATACAATCCTGAAAAAATACGACGGTCGCTTCAAAGACATTTTTGAAGAAATCTACGTCAAAGAATTTAAAACTCAAATGGATGCCGCCGGTATCACTTATGAGCATCGGTTGATCGATGATATGGTTGCAAGCGCGCTTAAGTGGAGCGGAAATTTCGTATGGGCATGTAAGAATTATGATGGCGACGTACAGTCCGACACCGTAGCACAGGGCTTCGGTTCGCTTGGCCTCATGACCTCCGTATTGATTACACCAGACGGGAAAACAATGGAGTCCGAGGCTGCTCACGGTACAGTAACCCGCCACTTCCGATTGCATCAGCAGGGCAAACCTACTTCGACAAATCCGATTGCTTCAATTTTCGCTTGGACCCGTGGTCTGGAGCACCGGGCTAAACTCGACGGCAATCCGGCATTGGATAATTTTGCAAAAAATCTTGAAAAAGTCTGTATCGAAACAGTGGAATCCGGAAAAATGACCAAGGACCTTGCGGTTTGCATCTACGGCGACAAAGTGACGCAAGATCAATATCTCAATACCGAAGTATTTCTTGATGCCATTGACTCAAATTTAAAAAAAGCAATGGTGATTTAATTTGTTTAAAATTTAGCAACTTAAGCTGGGCCCTAGCCCCAACTTAAGTCCAAGCTGAAAATGAACCTCAAAACTGGCCTACAGTTTCATAATTAATTATCTACAATGATCATACATATGAAGCATTTATTGCTCAGGAGGAAATTAATGAAGTTATTCAAAACGTTAGCGTTTGCAGGAATTTTAGCATTAGGACAATTCATTCAAGCGGCAGATACGCCCGAAACATTAGAAGGCTGTAAAG
>JANOJH010000071.1:0-1096 GCA_031408135.1 Bdellovibrio sp.
ATCATTGTGGCTGGTATTCGTCACATCCACAACCTATTCTCTGGCTCGTAGCCTGGTCAACAGTATGAAAAACGAAGTCATTTGTCACGAAACTCGAATTCAAAAAATAGTACATACGCACTTGCTGAGTTATGAAGAAGCCTTAAAACTTGCCTTTGATAAGATCAGTCAGAAAAACGTGATCTCGAGTTGGAAAGATTCGATTTCGTTTAGCACGATGGACAAAAATTTTCTCAATAATGTTCAAGTTCCCGAACATGGCGTATACACGGACAAGCGCTTGATAAAATTTGATCGCAGTGTAGAAGAAGTTGTACACAACATTTGGTCAATAGGTGGAGACCGGGGTTGGTATTTTGGTAATTGGATGTGGCGCATCCGAGGATTATTGGACAAGATGGTGGGCGGAGTTGGTTTGAGACGAGGCCGAAGAAGTGAAACTGATCTAAAGGCAGGAGATGCTCTCGACTTTTGGCGCGTGCTGGTAGCCGATAAACCAAATGGAAGATTGCTATTGTATGCCGAGATGAAATTGCCAGGTGAAGCCTGGCTTGAATTCAAGATTAAAGAAGGTGATGGAAAAAAAGTATTGCATCAAACCGCCACCTATCGTCCGCTGGGATTATGGGGAAGGTTGTATTGGTATTCAGTTTTACCTTTTCATGGGTTGATCTTTCCGAAGATGGCAAAAAATATTGTAGAGAGTTGAATTTGAACTTACTTTTCCTTGAGCATCCTAATGTAAAAGTTTATTACCAAATGGCGGTTTGCCTGGCTGAGAATAGAATGTTATCTCTGAAATAAACTCCTAAATATTAAACGCTAAATGTATAATGTTTACCATGAGAAGACCTGAATTCGGGTTTGATCACTTTTTTATCATCATAAAATTTCGAAAATCCCAGGCATAGATAGTTAGTTGATTTACTTTGCCATAAGAGTTACGCTTAAAAGTAAACAAAGCATCATTCTGGATGGCGTAGAAAATATCTTTATCAAATGGAATAAGGGGAATACGTATGATGCCTTTACGAGCCGTAATTTTTCCCCTCTTTCTTTTTATTTTAATAGTCGCCTCAGTGCTGGCATTAAAGTA